>NZ_FZMO01000257.1 GCF_900197875.1 Frankia canadensis
CCGCTGGCGACCCCGTCTCGGTCGCGGCGGAGGGTGGCCCCTGGCAGGGAAGGCCCCTGCGGAAGGGGCGCGCGCGGCGGCGCGGAGAAGCGCCGGGTCGCACGCGGAGGCCGAAGCCGGGGGGGGCGGGGAGACAGCGCCGGGTATCGGGGGCGTGCCGACGGCCGCAGACCCGGCCCGGTGGCGGCCGCGCGCACGACGCGCGGTGGGATTCAACAGCTCGGTCAGCTCGTCGGGCACGAAGACCACCGCCCGGACGCCGCCGTAGACCGACTCGCTGAGATCGACCCGTAGCCCGTGCCGGCGCACGTACTCGCCGACCACCGCCAGGCCGGTCTGCGGCGTCTGGCCGAGATCCGCCACCCGCACGGGCCGGCGCCCTGAGGCGATCTCCCGCGCCTGGTTCAGGCGGAACTCCTCCATGCCCACGCCACCGTCGTCGATCTCGTAGACCACTCCACGCTGCACCGACCGGATCGCGACCAGCACCTCGCTCGTCGACGGCGAGGACTGCGCCGCGTTGGCCAACAGCTCGGCGATGACGCTGATGATCGGTTCGGCGGCGTGCGCGACAACCGCGATGTCCGGGTCGCCGGATGCGTGCACCCGCTGATAGGCGATGATCCGTGAGGCGGCCGCGGTCACGATGTCGGCCACGGCCACTGGCTCCTGCCACTGCTGGCCCGGCGACTCGCCGCACAGCACCGCGAGGTTCTGCGCGTACCGGGCCTGCTGCGCGGCCGCATGGTCCACGCGGTAGCCGCTCTCGAGCACATCCGGTGTCGTCGGATGCGCCAGCACCATGGCCGTGGCTTCTTCCTGCACCCGGTGGGACACGGCCTGCACGTTGCGCGCGAGCCCGACCGTCGCGGCCCGCAGGGCCTCCTCGCGGTCCCGGAAACGATCGTGGACCTGCTCCACCAGCTTCGCGACGACCGCGCCGATCCCGTCCAGCACCCCGACGACCGCCTCGTCACCGGCGGCGTCCGGCAGTGCGGGAACCAGATCACCGGCCGCCAGAGCGGGTAGCTGGTGATCTATGACGAATCGCGCACCCTCCTCCCAGGCGACGATCCGTCGTTCCACGGATCGCAGCGCGTCCCGTGCCTGTCGCAGTGCGTCGCGCAGCTCGACGACCTGGCCGACGATGCCGTCGTAGCGGGCCACGATGTCGGCGTCGCCGTCGAGGACCGCCGGCAACGCGGGCGTAAGGGTGCCCTCGATCAACGCGGGGAGCGCCTCGTGGGAGATGAACGCCAACGCCTGCTCGGCGACCTGCAGCCGCTTCCCCAGCTGACCGATGGTCTCGGCCTGCTCGGCGACGCGCTGATCTCGTCGCGCGAGGTCCGCGGTCAGTCCCTCGGTCCGCTCCTGGAGGCGCCCGAGCTGCAGCTGAGACTCCACCAGCTGGGTGTCCCGTTGGGCCAGCTGCGCACGAAGCTGATCGGCGTGGCCGCGGGCGGCGGCCACCTCCGCGGTCTCCTTCCCGTGCCGGTCGGCGAGACGGGCCGCCAACCCGGCGAGGTACCGCCCGGACATCGACGCGCGGGGCGTCGCTGGCGATGAGGGGTCAGTCATGATCACCTGATAACAGTCGGGTACGGGACAGCGACCGGCGGCTGGCCCGCCAGAACGGCTGGGGCCACCACGGGCTGACCCACGAACCATCGGCCGAATCATCACTTTTTGTAAACGCTCAGGCTTTGTAAACAGTGGGCGGAGTATGTCGTAGAAGGCTGCTCCGAATCGTAGCTGAGAGGCTGACAAGATGAAACCGGGACCCGTCGGCTCGCGTCCTGAAGCGGCGATACAGCGGGTATGCCTGCGGGTGTGGCGACCTGGTTCGGGAGGTGGATCGCGTCCCGCGCCGCACACGGCAGGCACTTCGACGCCAGCGTGGCCCCACACGGCGCCGGAATGATCGTCGTCTCACCGGTGTCGAGGTCGACCCGGCGCAGCGCCACCGGCCGGATGCACGCGCCCTCCTCGACCGCGACCGCCTCTACGACGTGGCGAGCCAGGGGCTGACGCATCCGGGCCAGCCGTGAACCAGGCCGAGACTCCTCGGCGCCAGAATGGGCCGGGCCGAGGTCGGCGCCGTCCTGGTCCACGGGGCTCACTGGTCGCCCCGCGGGTCGCCATATTCAGTGAGGTCGGGAACCCAGCCATCCGCCCGCCTGCCAGTGCTGGGACGTCGGCCGCCTGCTCGGTGCCATGGCCACGCCAGCCGCCGCCGGCGCCGGACGGGCGGGTCGAGTCCCAGGACGTAGCCGAAGCCACGTTCGCGGAGGATCTCCACCAAGCGCAGCGCGCACCCCGGACCGGGAACAGGTCCCGGAACGGCAACGTCTCCTTGCGCGGGTGCTGCACCGCCGCCACCACGACCACGCCCGGCGCGCGGCCCTGGGACAGGAACAGCGGCAGCGACGCCGACAGTCGCCTATCACGGCGGTACCGCCTGTAGCCATCAGGCACCCGCCTTGATCGGCGCCCGCGCCACTCCCGACTGGCCACCATCACTGGGCGCGATAAGAGCAGGTACACGAGGTGAGACGACCAAGCTCGCCGTGGCTGAAGGCCGCGTGGATGCTGTACGAGGTTACCTCCGGGCCAATGCAGGACATCCTCAGCGCGAGCCCGGTGTAGCAAGCCCTGCTCCCGCGCGCTCTGGTCGCCCCCAGGTACCGCCGACGCAGCCACACCGATTTGCCGGCGCTTCTGCCCGGAAGCCTGAGGTCGACCCATGGGCAATGACTCTGGAACGACGGCTGTTTCCTTGCTTGCACCCCTCCGGCGAGTCGGCGAATAAGCAGAGCCCGGGACGTAATTGCCGGCGACGGCGACTACAATCGGCGCCAGTCAAGAGGAGACCGGCCCTGGCACTATCACCTCGTGCACCGCCTGCGCGGCTGTACCTCCCCCGAGCCCTACTGAACCGCTGTGTTCCTCCGGGGTTAGGCGGCGATGGGGCTGACGGCACCGTGGGATATCCGTTCGCGATCGCTCTGATCGGCCTCGTCTCGCCCTCCTGTACGTCTTCAGCAGGAAGCGCTGGCTCTGATCCGACAGACACAGGGAAGCCGGGGACCTCTGGCAGAGGCCGCTCGCGTAGCCCTCTGACCTGCCCCGACATGCTGAACAGACCGGCGGACCGTCCGTTTCAACGGCGGACGCTCGCCTGCTTTCCGCTGGTTCGCCTGCCGAGCCGCGAGGTTAGGTGGCGGAGCGTCAAGATCAAGAGCTGCGCGCTGGCTCAATGAGCTCGTCGGAGTTGCCGAAGCCTTCGTAGACAGGGACTTGACCTTGACCCTGCGTCAGGGTTTCAGCATGGCGGCATGACCGCTACCACCCCCGCGATCGAGGTCGCCGGACTTACCAAGTCCTACGGCGACCACGTCGTGCTGGACGGCGTAGACCTGACTGTCCCGGCGGGCACCGTCTATGCGCTCCTCGGACCCAACGGCGCCGGCAAGACGACCACCGTCAACATCCTGTCCACCCTGCTGGCCCCCGGTGACGGCGAGATCCGCGTCGCCGGCTTCGACGTACGCCGCGAGCCCGCCGGGGTGCGGGCCGCGATCGGTGTCACCGGGCAGTTCTCGGCGATCGACGAGTTGCTGACCGGCCGGGAGAACCTGCGGCTGATGGCCGACCTGGCGCACCTGGACCGGACGACGGCGACCACCGCCGTGACCGTGATGCTGGAGCGCTTCGACCTCGTCGGCGCGGCCGACCGGCGCGCGCAGACCTACTCGGGTGGTATGAAGCGGCGCCTCGACCTGGCGATGACCCTCATCGCCCGGCCCCGACTGATCTTCCTCGACGAGCCGACGGCCGGGCTCGACCCGCGCAGCCGTCGCGACCTGTGGGCGATCGTGCGCGAGCAGGTCGCCGACGGGGTGACGGTGCTGCTGACGACGCAGTATCTCGAGGAGGCCGACCAGCTGGCCGACCGCATCGGGGTCCTCGACGGGGGGCGCCTGGTCGCCGAGGGCACGGCGGCCCAGCTGAAGCGGCGGGTGCCCGGCGGGCACGTGTCGGTGCAGTTCACCGACGCCGTGGGACTGGCCGCGGCGGCGGCGGCACACCCGGAGGCCACTTCCGACGCCGAGGCGCTCACCCTGCAGGTGCCCAGCGACGGCAGCATCGCCGGGCTGCGCCGCGTCCTCGACGGCCTCGACAACGACCGCGTCGCCGGCGTGACCGTCGAGTCCGCCGACCTCGACGACGTGTTCCTCGCGCTCACCGGCCACGCGGCCGAGGCGCCCGCCGCCAGGGAGATCCCCGCATGAGCACCGCCTACACCGTTCATGACTCGGTGACGATGCTGCGGCGCAACCTGCTGCACATCCGTCGCTACCCCTCATTGTCGGTCATGCTGGTCGCGCAGCCGATCCTGTTCCTGCTGCTGTTCGTGTACGTGTTCGGCGGGACCATGGGCGCGGGCCTTCCGGGCCAGCATGGCGGCGGAGACCGCGGCGACTACCTGATGTTCATCACGCCGGGCATCCTGATCATGACGGTCGCCAGCGTCGCGCTCGGCACCGCGATCTCGACCGCGAGCGACATGACCACCGGGATCATCGCCCGGTTCCGCACGATGAACATCGCCCGGGTGTCGGTGCTCACCGGCCACGTGCTGGGCGCCGTCCTCAAGACCGCCGGCGCCGTGGTGATCGTGACAGGGTTCGCGTTCCTGCTCGGGTTCCGCTCCGACGCCGGCCCGCTCGACTGGCTCGGCGTGATCGGGCTGCTGGTCCTCATCGCGTTCTCGCTCACCTGGCTGACCGTCGGCATGGGGCTGGCGGCGGACAGTGTCGAGACGGCCAGCAACACCCCGCTGTTCCTCGTGATCCTGCCGTTCATCAGCAGCGCCTTCGTCCCGACCGACGCGATGCCGGCCGGGCTGCGCCAGTTCGCCGAGCACCAGCCGTTCACTCCGATGATCGACACGCTGCGCGCACTCGTCACAGGCGCGCGGCCGGGCTCCGACCTGTGGCTCGCGATCGGCTGGTGCGCACTGATCGCGCTGCTCGGCTACCTCTGGTCGCGTCGGCTGTTCCTGCGCGTGCCCGCGAAATAGGAGACCGACGAAAAGAGGAGACTGGCGCGGTGCTCACGATCAGCCAGCTGGCGTCGTTCGCCGGCGTCACCGTGCGCGCGGTGCGGCACTACCACGCCAAGGGCCTGCTGCCGGAGCCGAAGCGTGACCGTTCCGGCTATCGGCGCTACGACGCCTTCGCCGCCGTCGAGCTCATCAAGATCCGTACGCTCGCCGACGCCGGCGTCCCGCTCGCACGCGTCCACGAGCTTCTCGCCGCGAGCGAGGAGGAGTTCACCGCCGCCGTCGCCGACATCGACCGCCGCCTGCGCGCGGAGATCAGGGAGCGGCAACGGCACCGCGAACGGATCGCGCGGCTCGCGGCCGGAGACAGCCTGGCCCTGCCTCCAGAGGCGGTGGCCTACCTCGACCGGCTGCGTAAGCTCGAATTTTCCGACCTGATGGTCGAAGGAGAGCGGGACGCCTGGATCCTGGTCGCCGCCCAGCTCCCGGAGCACATGCCGCTTTACATGAAGGCGAAGCAGCAGCAGCTCGACGACCCGGCCACGCTCCAGCTCCTCCGCGATCTCGTCGCCGCGGCCAGCTGGGAGGCGGACGACCCGCGGGTGGCGGCTGTAGCCGACCGGCTCGTAGCGCTCTTCGAGGCCGACGCCGAGGGATGGGAGGATCATCAGGCTGAGGGACGGGGGGAGCATCAAGGGGTGATGCCCGCCGAGCTTGCGCAGCTCCTTGACGCTGTATTCCTTGACCTGGTGCCGATCGCCCGCCGGCTTCTGGACCTGCTCGAGGAGCGCGGCTGGCGCGGCTGGACCAATCTGGAGCGGATCCGTCCAACCTAGCGTCCAACCTGTCACGAATTCGGCGACGCCGATGCGGTGACGCCGGCAGGGTGGCGACTCCGCTTTCTGGATGAGCATTCCGCTGGTGAAGCCCCGCGCCAGGAGCCGGAAGGGTCTGGTCGGGTCGGCGTTGAAGGAGATTTCCGCCAGCTCGCCGCTGACGTCTACCGGCTCCAGAAACTGCGCTGGTAGCGGCCGGGTGGGGCGGCGTGAGGTCCGGCGGGTGTCTTCGATGCGTCGTGGACCTCCACGTACAGTGCTGGTAAGAGGGTGTCCAGGTCCGTGCCAGGCATGATCTCGACCTTCTGGTGCGGACCCGCTGACTCCCGTCCACCGGGGCGCGCACCGCGGAAGGATTTCATGCAGCCAGCAATCATCGGGCCGCACGACCCGGACGCCGACACCCTGCCCGGCGGTCAGGGCGCAGCGGTCTTACCACCGCCGACCGGTGACGGTTCCCACGCCGCGGGCGAGGACGGCTCGCCCGCACTTCCCGGGGGAGATCACCAACCGCACCTGGGGCAGCAGGAGCCGGCGACGGGGACTCCTGTCCCGGGCCCGAGATCCCGCCGGAGGGTCGTGATCGCCGTCCTGGCCGGCGCCGTCGCCGTGCTCGTAGCGGTCCCGATCATCATCTGGGTCGCGGGCGGCCACCGCGACCCGGCGCGGAACACGAACGCGGGGCCAGGCGGCTCGGGCTCCCGCGACGGGCAGCTCGGCGAAGGGCATACGCGCGACGACCTGCCAGCGTCCCCGACACTCGCCTCCGACCGGTTGAAAGGGACCCCCGAGGCCACCCTGCCCTCCACGCAGCCCACAGGCCGGACCGGGCCCGGTACCGAACCGGTCGTCGCGACGCCAGGCGAGACGACGGCGCAGGGACGGACCCAGCCGGGCGCGCCGGCAGCGCCGGTACAGACTCAGCCGGGCGGAGTGACAGCGCCGATACGGACCCAGCCGGGCGCGCCGGCACCGCCGGCTCCTGTTCCAGCCCCGTCGACGGCCGCCAGTCCTCAATGGCCTTCGGCGGGCTATGACGTCGCGTCGGCTTCGGGCCCGTCTCCCCAGGTGCGTGGTTCTGTGACCTGGTTCAACCGGTCAGTCCGGGTGTCCGGGACCATGCAGAGCGGATCGGCCTGCACCCACACCGTCTACACGGGATATGGCTCCCCCGCCCAGCAACTGGCTCGCTACCAGACGGCAGTGCGGTGTGGCTCGACGGCCGTCAGCGAAACGTTGGACGCGTCCGAGGTGCGGGGCGGGATCGTGACCGTGTACGTCGACCTGTATGTCGGGAACACGCGGGTGGGACGCGACATCTGCGTGCGGTCCACAAACCGGTGCACCAGCGGGTAAGGGCATTCGGGTCGGGCATGCCGGGGGGTCAACCGCGAGTGACTTTGCCCTGGGTATTGATGTACGTCGGAGAGCATTCTTTGTGACTGGGTTCGTTTTGGTTCCAGATACAGATCCGTACCGCATACCTGTAATAGCCGAAGGCGAAGTAGGAGGGTGGCTTCGAGTTCACCCGTGCGTAGTTCGCCGCATTGAGGCTGACGTTTCCGGGGGCGGCGTCGTGCGCCTGGTCGACGGTGGTGACCTGGGCCGAGCATGATGCATTTCCGGCGGAAAGCGTTCCGTAGAGGGGCCCGTTGAAGTCCACCCAACCGGCGCAGCCGGGGACGCTGGTCTCTGAACCGGAGACGTAGTTCGGGTCGCCGCCAGGCCCCGCGGGGCCTTGTTGACCCGGGTTGGCTGGCGGCGCGGCCGCGCCCGGCCCGGTATCAGCCGGCCTGGCGGCAGCCGGTCCTGCCGTGGTCGCGGCTGGCCCCGACGCGACGGCCGAGAAGCCTGACTGCCGGGGGCCGGCTGAGGGACCCGCGGTCGTCGGGCTGTCAGAGGAGACGGCGGCTGACGAGCCAACAGCCGTAGGGGTGGCGGCAGCCTGTGTCTCGGCCGAGGCGGGCGTCGTCACCGTGCCCTGAGATTCCTTGCTCGCCATCAGGCCGTTGTTGCCTCCTGCCGATCTACGATCCTCTCCAGCCAGGATGTCGGAGCCGAGGACTCCCATCATGATCGCCAGGACAATGACCACGACGGCGCCGACAACGGCCAGGCGGACCGCGTGGCGTCGGGGTCGGCCGCCGGGGGGGCCAGGTTCCGCGGAGCGGTCCACGAGCGAGGGCGGCGGCGATTGCGTGCCCGGTCCGGATGGCGTGGCTGTAACGGCGGAGTCGGGTGCCGCCTCAACGACCGACCCGGCGGCAGCGGCGAAGGAAGACGACGGCGCGACGGCTGCCGGCGGCCGCTGGGGCGCCACCAGCGACGCGGACTCGGCCGCCTTGGACTCGGTCACCGCGGACTCGGCCATCGGTGTCACGAGGGGCGGAGCCGTGACGGAAAGAACGGGCCTGCTCGTGCTGGTCGTGGGGTTCGCTCGTCCGTTCAGGGTGACGCTGGTCTGGCCGGATGGCAGGCCGCGGGCGACGTCGGCGACGTCGGTCGGGATCCGCGAAGGGGCAGAGACAGGGGCGTCGGTGACGCGGCGGACGACGTCGTCGAGGCGTAGCGGCAGCCCGGCCCGTGCCGTCCAACCAGTGCCAAATGCCTCGGTGGCGGCGTGAGCGAGGTCGAGCGCGAACCCGGCGGCATCCGGATGGCGGTCGGCGGCGGCTTTTTCCAACGCGCGTAGCACCACTGCGGCCAGCGGCGGTGCCACACCGGCCATCGGGGGTGGTGGCGCGGTCAGATGTTGGTTCCACAGCACCGGCAACGGCTGTTTCGGGTCGAACGGTGGCCGGCCGGCCAGCAGCCGGTAGAGCAGCGCGCCGAGCGCGTACAGGTCGGTACTCGGCCCCAACCGACCGCCCTGGATCTGCTCCGGGGCCATATACATCGGCGTGCCGGCCATGTTGCTGGCGGTGACCGCCGTCCCCTCGAACAGTTTTGCGATCCCGAAGTCGCTGACCTTGGGTGTCCCATCCGTGGCGAACAGGACGTTGTCTGCCTTGATATCCCGGTGCAGGACTCCGTGGTCGTGTGCGTGTCCCAACGCCGCCGCCACCGCCAACCCGACGGCGCACGCCTCCTCCGGCCTCATCCCCGCCTGCCGGCGAGCGAGCGTGCCCCCCGCCAGCAGCTCCATCACCACCAGGCACAGACCTTCGGCCTCGACATAGTCGTGAACGCGGAGCACATGCGGATGGTCCAGCCCTGCCAGCACCCGCGCCTCGTCGGCGAAGCCGCCCGTGGTGCCCTCGGGCCCCGCGGCTTCCATCACCTTGATCGCCACCGGGCGACCCATCCGCCGATGCTCGCCGGCCAGCACGAGCCCGAACGCGCCCGACCCCAACCGTTCGGCGACGGTGTAGCCGGGCAGGGCCTTCTCCACCCGCTCCCGGTCGACGATCACCGGGCGTCCCCGCTGGCCTGCCGCCACACATCCGCCGCCCCAACCATAGTGCCATCAGTCTAACCATCTCGGGACAAAGCACTGTCGCCGGAGAAGGCGGGATTCCCGGTTCCCGCGAGGGTCAGGATCTGTCGGCCCGGTGTCACGGCGCGCAGCCGGTGGTTGCCGGCGTCGGAGATGAGAAGACGGCCGTCCGCGGCGTTCAGGCGGACGCTGGACGCAACCCGCATCTGGGCCCTGACGGGGCTGGCCCGCCGTCGCCGGAGAACCCTTCGCTGCCGTCACCCGCCACGGTGACCATCTTTGATGGTATGCCGTTGCTGCTGGAAGGGAATTACTGTGGCCAGGTCCAGATATTGTATATCGTGCTGAAACAGATTTTCGGATGTTCGACTTCGCGGAATCCGAAGTATCTGTATCCCGGCCTGGCCTATCTGGCGACAACGGCCGCCCGCGTCGGCGTTCTGCAAAATTGCCCGCAGTACCGTCGGCTGCACGTCGACGGCAAGTGCGGTACCGATACCTGGAAGAAGGCCGCCTGGCTCCTCGCTAATGGGTGAACATGTGTCGCATGACAGCTGACGGCGGGAACGGCGTGCGTCGGTAGGCGTCGGCGGTCTCCGAGCGGGCATTCCGGGCGGGCGTGGCGTTCTCGACCGCGGGGCCGGGTGCGTCGCCGCGGGCGGCCGCCGACGGTCCGCGAGGACGCGTCTCGGTCAGGACGACGCAATGACGCCAGTACGCGCGGCCGGTGAGGGGGCGTGTGGCGCCAGCGTCGGGTGCCCTTCGCGGGCGGACTGCCAGCAGGAGGCCCCGAGCCAGCCGACGGCGAGCCCGACGAGCATGTGCAACACGCTGGTCAGCGCAGTGTCCGGCAGGCGCGCCGCGACCGCGAACGGCGGGAGGGCCAGCAGATAGAGCCACACCGGTGTGCGCGGATGGGCGCCCGCGCGCAGCATGGCGATCCCGAACAGTACGCTGCCGACAGCGAAGACGGCGGCGCTTACCAGCAGTGCGGCGCGGCTCGCCGTGGCGAGGTCGGTGTCGTCGCCGAGCGGGTAGATGACGACGTTGAGGGCGTAGGCGGCCCCACCGAACAGCCCGAGCCCGAGCAGATTGACCGCGAACGCGGTGTCGGCGAACGCCCCCGCGCCCCCGCCCCGGTGGTCCGCCGGTGAGGGCCAGGTGTCCGCTCCCGGCCGGCGCGCCACGGTCCCGCGACGCTGTCTGTCCGTGGTCGGCAGGCTGAGGCGCAGCGCCAGCAGCAGCGGAACCGCCAGCGCCGGCGAAATGCCGATGACGAGACTGGTGGCGAGGGTCTCGCCGGTGAACGCTTCGATCAGGCCGGGTACGCCGATGAACAACCCGGCCGCCAGACCACTGACAGCGCCAAAGCGCAGAAGGAAGACCATGCCAGGACCGTAGGAAGCCGGGGACCGTGCCGACAGTGCCCGCGGACCGCGGACCTGCGGCACCCGAGGTCACGACCGTGCCGTTGGGCACGGTGCCGTTTCGCATGTTTCGGTGCGCCGCGTCGCCGTCGTACCCTGACGCCGTGTCGCCGCCGGTTCCGTGGGTCGCACCCGTCCTATACGCCGGCGTACTGGTCGCTGGCGGGTACGCGCGCCTCGCGGACCTGGGTGATACGCGCGTGGTGCCCTTCGTCGGCGGGCTCGCCGCGGCGGCGGTGCTGGACCACGCGGAGCGACGACGGTTCCCGTGGGGGGCATCACGGCGGGTGGCGGCCGGGCTGCTGGTCGGGCGGGCCGCGTTGTTCACGCTGGTCGCGTCCGGTGACGGCGCCGGCTTCGCCCGAGTACTGTTCCTGCTGCTGCCGTTCACCGCGTACTTCGCGTTCGGCCGCGCGGTGAGCATCGGCGTCGGTACCTGCTGCGCCGCGGCTGTCATCGCGGCGTTCCAGGTGACCGAACCGCACTGGCACCGGTCGCCGGAACACGTCTCGGACCTGCTGATGTTCATCCTCGGGTTGGTGCTGACGATCGCGACGGCCGCCGTCGCCGCCGAGGAACGGCGAGCGCGGGCACGCGCGCAGGACACGAACGAGAGGCTGCGGGCGTCGTCGGAGCGGGTGGCCGAGCTGTCCGCGGCGGCGGAACGCAACCGGGTCGCCCGCGACATCCATGACGGGCTCGGACACCATCTGACCGCGATCTCGGTGCTGCTGGAACGCGCGGCCGCCTTCCGCGAGCGTGACCCGGTGGCCGCGGCCGCCGCGATCGAGGACGCCCACCGGTCGGCGCGGCTCGCACTCGAGGACGTCCGTCGCTCCGTCGGAGCGCTGCGCGAGGCACCGTTCGGGCTCGCCGCGGCGTTGGCCGAGCTGGCGAGGCAGACTCGGCGCACCGACGACGGCCGGCTGGCCGTGACGGTGCAGACGTTCGGGGACGAGCTCCGGTACCGGCCGGCGGTGCTGATGACGCTCTATCGGGCGGCGCAGGAAGGCCTCACCAATGTTCGCCGACACGCGAACGCCACCTGCGCGTCGGTGACGGTCCACTGCGCGCCGACCGAGGCCCGGCTCGTCGTCACCGACGACGGAAACGGGTTCGTGACGGGCCCCGGATCCGGGCCTGGCGAGCTGGGGTTCGGCCTGCGGGGCATGCGGGAGCGCGTGGCACTCGTCGGCGGCTCGGTCACGGTCGACAGCGGGCCGGGCCGAGGCACCCGCCTCGCCGTCGCGATCCCCCACCAGGCCGAGCCGGCGCCATGATCGACGCCTCCGGCTCCGACTCCGGCTCCGACTCCGGCTCCGCCTCGGCCTCCAGCTCCGGCTCCGGACGAGACGCCAACCTCCCCGTCTCGTCCACGCCATCCTCCGGGCCGCCGCCCGTGCGGGTGCTGGTCGTCGACGACCAGCGGCTGATCCGGGAGAGCATCGCCGCGCTGCTCGACATCCAGCCTGGCATCGAGGTCGTCGGCACCGCGGCCGACGGCCGGGAGGCGGTGGAGCGCGCGCTTGACCTCGACCCGGACGTGGTGCTCATGGACGTGCGGATGCCGGGGCTGGACGGCGTCGCGGCGGCTACAGAGCTGGCCGGGCGGGCGCCGGACTGCCGGGTGGTGATGTTGACGACCTTCGACGACGAGGAATACGTGGTGCGTGCCCTGCGTGCGGGCGCCACCGGCTACCTGCTCAAGGACCGGCCGGCCGCCGAGCTCGCCGCCGCCGTCCGGCTGGCCCGGGCCGGCGTTGTCCAGTTCGATCCGGCCGCCGCCGCCCGTCTCACCGCGGCCCTGGACCGCGGTTCTCCCCTTCCGCGAGACCACGCGGAGAAGGAAACGCCCACCGCCGCCGGGGTCCCTGGCATGTCATCCGCGGCTGGCTGGCCGGCCACCGGGCCGACGGTCCTGGGTCTGACTCCCCGGGAGATCGATGTCCTCCGGCAGGTCGCGACCGGGCTGAACAACCGGGAGATCGCGGCCCGGCTCCATCTGAGCGAGGGGACCGTGAAGAATCACGTCTCGCGCATCCTCGACCGTCTCGGCCTGCGTGACCGTACCCAGGCCGCCCTCTACGCCCGTGACCACGACCTGCTCTGACCTGCTCGCCGTTGTTGGCGTTCGTGCTGTCTATCGGAGGAATCGGGTTGGGGGCCCGCCGGGGCGTTGCAGGAGCCCGCGGACGGTCGCCGCCGTCAGTTCGTCGTCTTGGCTGGTGGTGGGGATTTGGAAGTCGGCGATGCGTACGGTGGGTAGCCAGCCGTGCTGGGGAGGGACGAGGTCGGCGAGGGCGTCGCGGAAGGCGCGTTGCCGGTGTCGTCCCCCGGGGCCGGGGAACAGCGGTGGGCATGGCCTGGCGAATCCACCGCCCGGTTCGCGGCCGGTGAGTTCCTGTGACCGTCGCAGCCAGCGGTGGGGGTCGTAGCCGAGGGCGATGTCGGCGGGGTAGTGCGGGAAGGTCGCGGCGCGGGCGGCGGTGAAGTGCTGGCGTTCGTCGATCTCTATGGTCTGCTGGCTGCCGTCGGGGTAGCGAGCGATGATGTCGAGGCGTCGACGTTCGCGGGGCGGGGCGGTCTCGGGTAGCTCCTGGCCGGTGAGTGCGCGGTAGATGGTGGTCAGGGGCGTCCAGGCGGCGGCGCATTCCGCGCGGCCGGGGCGCAGCAGCCACGGCGGGCACACCTCCACGTCGAACTCGGCGTCGAGGATCTTCTCCAGTGCGGTCGTGACCCGTTGCTGGGGTCGAGGTGCGCTCTCCAGGTCACTCACGCGGCGACGTCTGCGGGTGTCGCGTGGATGGTGGTGTCGACCTGCCCCGGGTTACCAGAGGTGCTCGTACAAGTAGTCGAAGGCATGGCCCGTTTATAGCGGTACCTGCTGACAGTTCTTCGGGGCGACCACGGTGATCACCGTGGTCGGCTACCGATCGGAGGTCGGGTGCGGGCCACGAGATCGCGGGCGGCCTCGGGCCAGTCGGGGAGCTCGAACACGAAGCCCGCGTCGAGCAGCCGTCCCGGCACGACGCGGCGGCTCTTGAGCAGTAACTCGGTGTCGCTGCGCACCACGAAGGCGCCGATCTCGGCCATCCAACGTGTGGCGGGTAGCCCAACTCGAACACCTGAGGCTCTGCGCAGGCCGGCCATGAACTCGCGCAGGGGCAGGGGACTGGGCGACGCGAGGTTGAACGGTCCCGTGAGTTCATCGCCGGCCAGCAGGAACTCGATCGCGCGCGCGAAGTCGCGGTCATGTATCCAGGACATGTACTGTCGGCCGCCGGCGACCGGCCCACCCAGGCCGAGACGGGTCAGGCGCCACAGCATGTCGAACGCCCCGCCCCGCCCCGGGGCCATCACGATGCTCGTGCGCAGCGCGACCGTGCGAGTATGCGGAGTCAGCGCGTCCGCCTGCGCGCGCTCCCACCGCCGGGCGATGTCGACGCTGAAGGCCCAGTACGCCGGCACACCGGGCTCGGCGCCACCGATGATCCCCGTCACCTCGTCATTGGCCCGGTCGTGGCTGTGCGCGTAGATCGTGGCGGTGCTCATCTGTAGCCACACCCGGGGTGGTCTGGCCGCCCGGGCGATTGCCTCGCCCACAACGATGGCGGCGTCCACCCGCGAGGCCATCATCTCCCGCAGGTTGGCCTCGGTGTAGCGGCAGCTCACGCTGCGCCCGGCCAGGTTGATCACAGCGTCGGCGCCGTCGACCTCGGCCGTCCAGTCCCCAGCGGTCCGCCCGTCCCACCCCACGGTGCGCGCCCCGGGCACACGGACATCTGGACGCCGGCTCACGACGACCACCTCATGCCCCGCGCCGTCGAGAGCGCGGGCAAGCAGAAGCCCCAGGTGCCCGGTACCACCCGGCATGACAATCTTCACGGCGCCGGCCTCCACTCAGAGCCCCGGGCAGCGAATTTCGCCGACCTGGACCTTCGGCGAAATCCTAGTTCTCGTCGGCGCGCGAATCGCGGATCCGGGCTGCCGGTCGGTGTCCCACCGGAGCTGGTCGGGCGGCGGCCGGGGTCTGTTCGCGACACAGGCTGCCCAAAGGCAGCCATGGCCCGGAGGCGTGCGTCCCGCGTTTCATCCTGGCGGATCGTGCTGCACGGGGGAGGCGTTGTGGTGTCGGAGATACGCAACCTGAGGCTGGAGGTCAGGCCGGATCATCTGTTTCGCGGGCTCCGTGAGTCTCCCACGGCCAGGGTGGGTTGCGCCCCACTGGATGGGACAACCTCATGGGCATCTATGCGACAGAGCTCTGCCGCCGTGACGCCGATCGGCGGTCCCCGGAATAGCTGGAGAAGCTCGGCAGGCGGCAACCGGGTGGGCGGGGACAGCTGGCGCGTGACCCGCGACTGAGGATTGCCCGCATGACCGGGTCCCCGCGTAGCCCGCGTGGCGGCGCGCGGCCAGGGAGATCAGGGCTTCTTCGCTACCCCGCAGTGGACGTCGAGCGGCAGTGGGGTGGCGGCGGGCCCGGGGCGCCAGAGGGGGGTGGAGACGACGCCGGGCTCGACCAGGTCGAGCCCGGCGAAGAAGGCGGCGATCTGCTCGGGTGTGCGTGAGTGGTAGGCGTCGGCGCCGGAGTCGCTGTAACGGTCGAGGGCCTCGTCCCGGGCCGGGCTGGAGGTGCCGTCGTTGAGAACGAGGTAGCTGCCGGACGGCAGGGCGTCGACGAGGCGCCGCACGAGGGAGATGGCGTCGTCGAACTCGGCGACGTGGCCCATGATGCCCAGCAGCATGAGGGCCACGGGCGCGGTCAGATCGAGGGTCCGGGCAGCGGCTTCGATGATGGCCTCGGGATGGCGCACGTCCGCGTCGAGATAGGCCGTCGCCCCCTCGGGAGAGCTGGCCAGCAGGGCGCGGGCATGCGCCAGGACCATCGGATCGTTGTCCACATATACGACGCGGGAGTCGGGCGCGAGCCTCTGGGCGACCTCGTGGGTGTTGTCGGCGGTCGGTAGACCGGTGCCGACGTCGAGGAAGTGGCGAACGCCCGCCTCGGTGACCAGGAAGCTGACCGCGCGGGTGAGGAAGGCGCGGGAGGCGCGAGCGACCTCGACGATCGCCGGGAAGATCTCGTACACCTGGTCGCCGGCGGCACGGTCCGTCGGATAGTTGTCCTTCCCGCCGAGCCAGTAGTTCCACACCCGGGCCGAATGCGGCACGGACGTGTCAATCGTGGACAGCTCGGCCATCAGGATGCTCCAAGGGGCAGTTGATCCGCATGACGTCTGTGCTGAGCGCATTCTAGTCGACACGGGGAGCCATCGCCCTTGTTGGCGGGGGCGATGGCGGCGGTGCCGCCACGACCCGTCGCGTCGGCGGCCATGAAGATCGCGCATCGACGCGTGGCCTGGCGGGTGCGCCGGGCGGTGAGCCGTGGCGAGCGTCCCGTAACGGTGCTCACCGCGGCCCTCCGCCGGGCTGTCCGGCCGCCGGCCCAGCGCGGACCAGGACTCACATGTCCGGGCGGGCGGCGCGTGGACGGGCGCGGACAGGTGTCTGCGTCAGGGTTGGCCGGGGCGTAGTTCGACGAACAGGCCCTCACAGTCAGCGCAGAGCACGTCGCCGTCGCGAAGCTCCCCGCGCAGGAGGCGCTTGCGGCCCTCCTCGCGGTCGAACCGGATCTCCACCCGCAGGTCCCGGTCGATCGGCGTGATCGAGCGGTAGTTCACATGCAGATAGGCCGTGCGTGCGACCGGCCGACCGCCGGAGTTCGCGAGACGCCCGAGGATGTCGTCGAACATCAGCGGGATGGTGCCCCCGTGCGCGGCGCCGTTGCCACCGAGGTGAAAGCGGCTGAACCGGACGCGACCGCGAAGCGTCGTCTCGTTCTCCGACAGAATCTCCACCACCGGCAGCAGCGCGGAGCCGCGGCCCGGCACCTCGCGCAGCGAGCCGGCGAGCTGGGACCACTCGTCCCGGGCCGTCGGTTCGAGCCGGTCGGCGATCGCGGTCAGACCGCGGGTCACCTCGGCGACCATCGCGGCATCCGGGACGGCGGCGGTGATCCGGTCCTGCAGGAGCCGCATCGCCTCGATCATTTCCGGATAGCCGGCTGGCGGGACGGGCCTTTCCCGCGGCTTCCACCAGTTCGGCCGCCGCCCGCCGCTCCTGGCCGATACAGTCCCGTCCACCCGCGTCTCCCCGCCGGCGCGCAGCCGGCGACCGTCGCCGCTGCCGTGCCAAAGGCCAGGCTATGGAGGATGACCGTCCTCGCGACGCCGTCAGTGATGCGGCTATCTTCGCGGCACCGATCGCCGTGTGTGTTCTACCGCGCCAGAGTGTGATATACACATTGCGATAGATTGAGAACTGTCCGTATTGATGCTCGATGGCGGGTTTAGTTTCTCGCGCGTTTGGGCATGGCGGTGCCACCATCGGTCACCCGGCCGATGGGAGATACGCCCCGGGGCGGCGTGGCCCGGTTGTCGGTGGCGGAGTGGGACAGCATCTGGCCATCGTCGGCTCGTGCCTGTGTGTCGCCCCTGGTAGCGCGACATGAGGTGGTGAGTGCGGCCCGTGAGAACCCGACCGTTCCGTAGGCCTCGAGAACCTCATCGGGCATCCAGGCGATTCGGTCGCCGGCCGAAAGCGGTGGAACCCGGCCATGATGGCGGTCCCGAAGAGCGGCCCGGCCGCGGCGGAAGGTGCGGGGCGGGCGGACGAGTCCGCCGATCGCCCGCCGCGGCGGGCGCGCTGGCGCTGGTCGCGGGGGCGGCGCTGGCCGGGTGCGGGAGTTCCGGCGGCGGGGGTGACGGACGCGGCGCGGCGGCGCTGAACTGGTACGTCTACAACGAGTCGTCGGGGTCGTTCGCGAAGGCGGCGGCGGACTGTTCGGCGGCGTCGAACGGGCGGTACCGGATCAGCATCAACGTGCTGCCGAACGATTCCGACGGGCAGCGCCAGCAGCTGGTCCGCCGGCTCGCCGCCCAGGACTCGTCGATGGACATCCTCACGCTGGACGTCACCTGGACTCCCGAGTTCGCCGAGGCCGCCTGGGTCGAACCGTTCGACCAGGCGGAGTCGACCCGGCTCACCGACGGAATGCTGCCCGTCGCGGTCCAGACCGGCACCTGGGACAACCAGCTCTACGCCGTTCCGCTGAACACGAACGCCCAGCTCCTGTGGTATCGCAAGGATCTGGTGCCGCGGCCGCCGAAGACCTGGGACGAGATGCTGGCGGACGCGAAACGGCTGGCGGCGCAGGGCAGGCCGCACTACGTCGAGGTACAGGGCGCGCAGTACGAGGGCTACACGGTGCTGTTCAACTCGCTGGTGGCGTCGGCCGGTGGCCAGATCCTCAGCGATGACGGCACCAGGGTGGCGCTCGGCCCGCCGGCGGAGAAGGCCGTCGAGGCGATCCGGGCGCTGGCGCATTCGCCGGCCGCGGACCCGTCCTGGTCGAACCAGCGGGAGGACGACAACCGGCTCGCGTTCGAGACCGGCTCGGCCGCCTTCCAGCTCAACTACCCGTTCATCTATCCGTCGGCGAAGCAGAACAATCCGAAGCTGGCCGCCCAGATCGGCTGGACGCAGTGGCCGACGCTGGTTCCCGGCCAGCATTCACACAGCACGATCGGCGGCTACAACCTCGCGGTCGGCGCCTACAGCCATCATCGGGCCGAGGCGGCCGCGGCGATCGGCTGCCTGACCGGCCGGCAGAACCAGATCCGCACCGCCATCGATGGCGGCCTACCGCCGACGCTCAAGGATCTGTACACGGACAGGAAGTTCATCGACGGCGGTTATCCGTTCGCCCCGGCCATCCACGAGGCGCTGCAGAACGCCAGCGTCCGGCCGCGGACACCCGCCTACCAGAGCGTGTCGCTGCAGATCGCGCACATTCTGTCGCCGCCCACCTCGGTGAGCGTCGGGCGGCTCGCGGACCTGCGCGGGGCGATCTCCGACGCCCTCGACTCGAAGGGACTGGTGCCGTGAGCGCGGGTGCGAAGGCGCCGCTGTCGGCCGGGGCGCGGGCGCAGCGGCGGCTCGGGTGGGCACTGTGCGCGCCGGCCGTCGTCGTCATCCTGGCGGTGACGGGATATCCGATCGGGTACGCGGTCTATCTGTCGCTGCAGCGGTACGACCTGCGTTTCCCGGGCGACTCGAAGTTCATCGGGCTGGCGAACTACGGCACCGCGCTGACGTCGTCGCTGTGGTGGCAGGCACTCGCGGTGACCGCGATCATCACGGTGATCTCCGTGGCGATCCAGTTCGTGCTGGGCATGGCGTTGGCCCTGGTGATGCACCGGGCACTGATCGGCCGCGGCCTGGTCCGCACGGTGATCCTCATTCCGTATGGGATCGTCACGGTGGTCGCCGCGTTCGGCTGGCGGTACGCGTGGACACCGGACACCGGCTACCTGTCCGGCCTGTTCGGCGACGCGACCCCGCTGACATCGCAGGTCTGGGGCATCGCGGTCATCATTCTGGCCGAGGTGTGGAAGACGACGCCGTTCATGGCGTTGCTGCTGCTCGCGGGCCTGGCGCTGGTGCCGGAGGAACTGCTGCGGGCGGCGAAGGTCGACGGCGCGACCGCCTGGCAGCGGCTGACCCGGATCATGCTGCCGCTGATGAAACCGGCGATCCTCGTCGCGGTGCTGTTCCGGGTGCTCGATTCCTTCCGCATCTTCGACAGCATCTACGTGCTGACCGCCGGCGCGTACGACACCCGGTCCGTGTCGATCCTGGGCTACGACAACCTGTTCACCGCGCTGAACCTGGGCGTCGGCTCGTCGTTGTCGGTACTGATCTTCCTCGTCGTGGCGCTCGTCGCGTTCATCTTCGTCAAGGGGTTCGGCGCGGCCGCGCCCGGTGGGGAGGACCGCTGATGGCCACCATCGCCACCACACCCGACGCCCCCGGCGGCAGCAGCGGTGCCGGCGCGGGCGGCAGGACCATCCGGGCACGCGGGCCGCAGCGGGACCGCAACGCCATGCTCGGCTGGACCGCCGCGAACCTGCTCATCATCGCGGTGTCGCTGGTTCCGCTGCTGTGGCTGGTGTCGTTGTCGTTCAAGGCGCCGGCGAGCATCACCGACGGCCACTTCATCCCCCGCCACTGGACCCTGGAGAACTATCGCGGGATCTTCCGTGAGTCGCTGTTCACCCGGGCGCTGCTGAACAGCCTGGGCATCGCACTCATCTCCACGGTACTCGCGGTGATCCTCGGCTCGATGGCCGCCTACGCGATCGCCCGCCTGGACTTTCCCGGCAAGCGGGTGCTCATCGGACTGACCCTGCTCATCGCGATGTTCCCGCAGGTCTCACTGGTCAGCCCGCTGTTCAACCTGTGGCGGCAGATCGGCATCTTCGACACCTGGATCGGGCTGATCATCCCGTACCTGACGTTCTCGCTGCCGCTCGCCATCTACACGCTGTCGGCGTTCTTCCGGGAGATCCCCTGGGATCTGGAGAAGGCGGCGCAGGTCGACGGAGCCACCCCGGCGCAGGCATTCCTGCGGGTCATCGCCCCGCTGGCCGCGCCGGGCATGGTGACCACCGCGATCCTGGTGTTCATCTTCTGCTGGAACGACTTCCTGTTCTCGATCTCGCTGACGTCGACGGAAAGCTCCCGGACGGTCCCCGCGGCCATCGCGTTCTTCACCGGCGCGTCGCAGTTCGCCCAGCCGATCGGGTCGATCGCGGCGGCGGCGGTCGTCATCACCATTCCGATCATCATCTTCGTGCTGTTGTTCCAACGTCGGATCGTCGCCGGGCTGACCTCCGGCGCGGTGAAGGGATAGGCCCGGGCCATGGCGGACATCGTGCTCGACCACGTCACCAAGCGGTATGCGGACGGCCAGCTCGCGGTGGACGACGCGAGCCTGTCCATCGCCGACGGCGAGTTCGTCATCCTCGTCGGCCCGTCCGGCTGCGGGAAATCGACCACCCTCAACATGATCGCCGGCCTGGAGGACATCAGCTCCGGCGAACTGCGCATCGGCGGGGCGGTGGTCAACGACCTGGCCCCGAAGGACCGCGACATCGCCATGGTGTTCCAGAGCTACGCCCTTTACCCGCACATGTCGGTGCGCAGGAACATGGGCTTCGCTCTTGAACTGGCAAAACGACCGAAGAGCGAGATCAACCAGAAGGTCGAGGAGGCCGCCCGCGTCCTCGACCTCACCGAGCACCTGGACCGCAGGCCGGCGCAGCTGTCCGGTGGGCAGCGGCAGCGCGTCGCCATGGGCCGGGCGATCGTCCGCTCGCCGAAGGCGTTCCTGATGGACGAGCCGCTGTCCAACCTGGACGCCAAGCTGCGGGTGCAGATGCGCACCGAGGTGTCCCGGCTGCAGAACCGGCTCGGCACCACCACCGTGTACGTCACCCACGACCAGACCGAGGCGATGACGCTCGGCGACCGGGTCGCGGTGCTGCGCTCGGGCCGGATTCAGCAGGTCGGGACGCCGACCGAGCTCTACGGCCGGCCGGCGACCGTGTTCGTCGCCGGCTTCATCGGCTCACCGGCGATGAACTTCGTCCCGGCCACCGTCGAGGAGGGGGAGCTGCGGACCCCGCTCGGCACGATCAGCCCGGACGACCGGCAGCGCCGCCTGCTGGAGGGCTGGTCGGGGGGCGCCGCCGGGCGCCGGGAACTGATCGTCGGGGCGCGCCCCGAGCACTTCGAGGACGCCGCCCTGGAGTCGGTCACCGGCCGCCCTGGCCTGCGGTTCACCGTTCCGGTCGACGTGCTGGAGCGGCTCGGCTCCGACAGCTACGCCTACTTCACCCTCGACGGCGGCCGGGCCAGCATCGCTGACCTCGACGAACTGGCCCATGACGCCGGCACCGTCGACCTGGCCAGCGGCGCCGAACAGATCGTCGCCCGGCTCGACGCGGCCAGCCGGATCCGGGAGGGCGAGAACGCCGAGCTGTGGCTGGACACCACCCAGCTGCACCTGTTCGACCCCGACACCGGCCACAACCTCGCGTGCAAAACGGACCACTGCGACGGCACGGCAGGGGACGGACTCAATACCAGCGGAGAAGGGTGAGGAAATCCGTGCTCGCGTGCACACACGAGCCGAGTACCAGGGCTGTGACGACGGTCGACATGAGGAGCCAGGCCGGGGAGCCGGTCGCGCGGGGCGGCCCGGCGAGCAGGGCGGCCATCCGCTCCGGCACCGCACCGCGATCGAATCCGCACGCGGTCGGTCCCGCACCGAATCCGGGCGCGAGCTCCCGATCGGGCATCGAATCGGGCATCGAATCGGGCTTGGTGGCGGATCCGGTGGCAGACGCGTGGGCCCGCGGAGCTGTACCTGAGGCGCGCAGGGTCGCGAGCGCGGCCTTGCCCAGGGCCCGGGCGAGCACGGTCCGCTGGCCCGCCGGCTGGGCGGCCCGCTCGTCCGCCCAGCGTTCGCACGCCGCCTCGACGAGCTGGGGTAGGCGCCGCAACAGCGGGTCGGTCGCCGCGCAGCACGCGACCACCAGGCGCAGCCAGTGATGGCGGCCGGCGAGATGAGCCTGTTCGTGGGCGAGGACCGCGGCCCGCTCGGCGGCGTCGAGGCAGTCGACCAGGCCAGTTGTGATCATGATGCGGCTACCCGTCACGCCGCCGATCGCGCAGGCGTCGGGCAACTCGCCGGCAACCACGTGCACCCGCCCGGCGGGCAGGCGCCGGACCAGCCGCTCGGCCCGGGCCAGCTCGCGGGCGAGCCGGACCGTCGCCACCACCAGCGTCACGACCGCGATCGCGACGACGGCCGACGCGCAGGCACCGACCGCGGCGGGTGGCAGCTCGGCCGTCCGCCCCGGCCCTGGCACCGGCAGATCCAGGCGATGCCCGAGGGACGGCAGCCGTTCCGCCAGGCTCGTCGCGAGCAGCGCCAGCGACCACAGCCAGCCGACCGCGGCCACCGCGGCGGTGCCGGTCAGCACCCCCGGCCGCACCCGGTAGGGGATCCGCCGGGCGAGCGCCGGTGCGCCGCACACGACGGCCAGGTTCATCAGCAGCGGCACCCAGACCATGTACCTCATCGCGGACCGGACTCGCGGGTCCCGCCGGGCCCGGACCAGCCGGACTCGTGGCTCCCGCCGGACTCGGTCCCGCCGGACCCGTGGGGGGCGTTTTCGGCGGCCGCCAGCAGGGAGAGCAGGGTGGCCTCGTCGTCGGGCGTCAGGCCGGCGACGAAGTGGCTGAGCACCACCGCGCGCCCCCGCCCGTCGCCCAGCAGGCCGCGCATCCGGTCGGCGATCTCCGCGGCGGCGGCGGCCGCGGGCGCGTAGGCGTGGCCGCGACCGGCGGCCGTCCGGTCGAGCAGGCCCTTGCCGTGCAGCCGAGCCAGGGTCGTCGCGACGCTCGTGTAGGCGAGCTCCAGCCCGTCGCCGGCGAGTGCCAGCTGGGTCTGACCGGGGGTGAGTGGGCCGTCCGCATCCCACAACACGCCGAGCACCGCGGACTCCAGCTCCCCGGCGACCCGGCGGTGAGGCTCCCTGCGCCGCATGCCGCAGCAGTCTACCCGCCGACTACGACAGTGGTAGTAGCTACTATCGGCGTAGTACTACTGCGATAGTTGTCAACGGACGAAGGGAGCCTCGATGGGGCCCACCCAGATCAACGGCCTGCCCGCGCACCCGCTGCTGGTCCACCTGGTCGTCGTGCTGGTGCCGCTCGCGGCCCTGATGGCGATCGTCTCGGCGCTGTGGCCCGCCGCGCGTCGGCGGCTGGGCGTGCTGACGCCGCTGGTCGCGCTGGTGGCGCTGGTGAGTGTGCCGCTGACCACGCACGCCGGGGAGTGGCTGGAGGCGCGGACGCCGCCCGACCCGCTCGTGGCACGTCACGCGGAGCTCGGGGATCAGCTGCTGCCGTGGGCGGCGGGGCTGTTCGTGCTGGCGGCGGCGGGCTGGCTGTGGGCGCGCCGTCCCGTTCCCGACGGGCAGGACCAGGGCAGGCCCGCCTCGGGCCACCGTGCCGGCGTGGGCGACGGCCTGCGAGGCAACGCGGTGATGGTCGTGATCGCCGTGCTCAGCGTCGTGGTCGCCGTCGGCTCGGTCGTGCAGGTCTACCGGATCGGTGACAGCGGCGCGAAGGCCGTCTGGCACGGTGCCTACACCTCCCAGGTTCCCGTCGAACCGCAGGTTCCCCCCGCGCGAGAGGGTCAGGCGCCCGCGCCGCTGAGGCGGCGGTAGCGGGCCAGGCGGCGCATCCCGTCCGGATCGGGGCGGCCGTCCGGCGACGGGCGCAGGGCGGCCTCGAGCCGGGCGCGGACGGTCGGCTCGTCGAGACCCATGCCGATGGCGACCAGTCCGTGCGGGCCCTCCATGACCGCTCTGGCAGCGACGTGGAGCTGGCCACCGACCACGTTGACGACATGACCGGCGGTGCCGCGGCCGGTGTCGACGACCAGGGTGCCCTTGAGGCGGTACACGTCGGCCGGCAGATCCTCGAGCAGATCGACCAGCGGGCCGGGATCGACCGCGTGCGCCGCGGGGACGGTCACCGACACGGCGTGGTGGTGCGGGCCGCCCTCGTCGACGTGCGCGTGGTCGTGCTCGTCCCGGGCGGCGGCGGCGAAGGGTAGCTCGTCGATCGGGTCGTACGGGGTGGCCGCGTCGAAGACGAGGGCGGGGTCGATGCGCCCATGGGTGGTGGTGACGACGTGGGCGTGGGGGTTGCTCGCGCGCACCCGGTGGGTGATCCGCGCGAGTGTCTCGTCGCGGCCCGCGGGTGGCAGCCGGTCGACCTTGTTGATGAGGACGAGCGAGGCCGACGCGAACCGGGCCGGGGGCAGGCCGCCGGGGTCGACGGTGTCGAAGTAGGCGGCGGCGTCGATCACGTCGACGAGGCCGCCGGGCCGGATGCGGCGCACGCCGCTGAAGCGGATGAGGCGGGCGAGGTTCGGCGGGTCGGCCACCCCGCTGGCCTCCACGATCACCGCGTCGAGCCGCAGCCGCGGCTGGCTCAGCTTCTCCAGCGCCTCGTCGAGCCCGTCGGTGTCCGGCAGGCAGCAGACGCAGCCGCCCGCGATCGACGCCGGCTCGTCGATCTGGCCGCTGACCAGCGCCGCGTCGACGTTGATCGCCCCGAAGTCGTTGACGACCACCCCGAGACGAGCCCCCGGCGCCCGCAGCAGGTGGTTGAGCACCGTCGTCTTGCCCGCGCCCAGATACCCGGTCACCGCGATCACCGGCACCCGAGCTGCCATTGCGCCGCCTCCTCTGTCCGCCGACCTGCCGACCTGCCGACCTGCCGACCTGCCGACCTGCCGACCTGCCGACCTGCCGAGCATAGATAGATCGCGGACCGGCTCGGTCGAGGCTTCGCTCCCGCGACCGCGACGGTGCGCAGGGCGGTGACACGCCGCGGCAGGGCTGTGAATCTGCCCACGGACCAACCTCGTACTTTTCTGGTGTGGCGCGTCTTGGCCGTGTTTACTCTTGCCATTGTTCCGGCGTCGCGGGCATCGCTGCCGCCCGGCATTCGCCCACTGCCGGAGCGCTCGATGGACAGGGGTGGCCGTTTCTTTTCTTGTCAATGCGCAGGGGCAGTGGGTTCGGGGGTTGGCATCCGGATGTCTCCACCTGGCGGGTCGGGTTCCCGACAGTACGGCCGACATCGCATCGGCCGGTATCGGCTGAGCCTTGTCACGGCGTTCGCGGTTCTGGTGGCCCTGGCCCTTTCGCTTGCGGGCTGCGATGGTGGTTCGACCAGGGATTCGTCCACGCGCGTGGCGACGGTGGCGCGATTCGAGATCTCCTACGCGGCCGCCGCCGACCTGCTCGGCGGGCTGGCGCCGGCGGATGCCGACGAGCAGCTGCGGGACTGGACGAGCACCGCGCTCGCCGCGCGCCTGAATCTGGACACGGCGACCTTTCTCGCTTCGGCCTACGACACGCTGCCCGTGCGAGACCCGGGTTTCGCGGACCTGGCGCGCCAGCAGGTCGGGCCGGGCCGGCTGCTGGCCGCCGGCCGGGGTACGGCGCACGTCCTCGTCCAGGCCGGCGATCCGCACGAGGCGCGCACCGTCGGCCTCCTGCTCGACCAGTACCGGACCGATCACGGCTCGGACCCGGATCAGGTCGCGATCGACCGCTACCAGCTCCGATCCGACCTCGACACGATCGAGGTGACCGTCGGCGCTGCCCGGCCGACGCGGGACGTCCGCGCCGCTCACGGCTACCTCACCCTGCGGGTCGACACAGCCGGCGGTCTCGCGGACTTCCTGGCCCGGATCCAGGACCTGTCCGAGCTCAGGAAGGACGGGTCGAAGATCTGGGCGAGCGGCTGGCACTGGCCGGACGTGCCGTCGGCGCCGATCGACGCCGCCGACGTGTCGGCGATCCAGGGCGGCTACCCGGTGGCCGCCGGCCGTCAGCCACCCGGGTTCTCGCTGGATCCGGCCGCCGGACCGCAGCCGAACGACGAGGGCTTCGCGGCCGTGCACACCCTGATCCCGGACCTCGACCAGAACCGCGTCCGGGCCGTCCTCACCGATCAGGCGGTGCGCGTCAGCGTGCGCACGCAGGTGCGCGACGCGCTCCTGCAGGGAACCCCCGCGGGCGACGCGCTGCGCCGCGACGGCCTGCCGACCGACCGCACCCAGCTGTGGGCGCTGCTCAACCTCACCGAGGGAAACCCCGTCTACAGCCAGGCCCGGTATGAGGGCGGTCTGGCCCGGACGAACGTCGGGATGACCCTTTTCTATACCGACTACGTCGCGAAGAACTGGGTCGCCGGGGTGGGCAGCGGCGTGCCGGGCAGGGCGGTCGGCGGATTCGTCCCCGATTCCGAGGCGCGGACGCCGTGGAGCCAGTGCCCGGCCGCGACCGATGCTCACGAGGAGCGCGGGCGGCTGTGGTTCGGGCAGAACGACGCCGCCTTCGCGAGTTCTGGAGACCGGTTCGAGCTGGGCGGGCAGGCCACCCGGCTGTTCGCGCGGTCGAACGGCGCCGGCGGCGGCGAGGTCGAGCCCAGCTTCTCCTTCGGGCGCGGACTGCGGTACTGGGACCAGCACTACCAGGCGATCGCCGACTACGAACCGCAGTACGCCCGGCTCGAACAGATCATGCGCTGGAGCGGCGCGCTGGAATGGCTGCGCGGCACGGGCGCCGCCCTGCCCGCCGTGCCCGACGGCGAGGTCCATCATTCCGACCTCACCTTCGACTCCTGGTACGCGCACAACACCCGGCTGCGGGAACGGTCGCCCATCCCGTTCGTCTCCCCGGCGGCGGCGGGCACGGCCGAGTCGGTCATCCCGACCCCGACGAGGACCTACGGCGACTGCGGCCTTGTCGGCATCGAGGGCGGCGTGTCCCTCGGACACCTCGCCGAACGGACCGGCGGCCGCGACTACCACGCCGACCTGCCCGACCCGCTGCGCCGGGCCGGCCTGTTCGACGAGACGTCGCACGCCGACCCGCGCACCGGCGACGGCTCCATCACCGAGCTGGCCATCGACGACAGCGGCAGGACCGCCGGGCGGGTCCAGCGCACGATCTCCACCACCGGCGACCGTTCGACGGTCAGGATCGACGCGTCGGCCCGCGCGGACATCCCGTTCGGGCCTGTGCGGATCTGGCGCTCCGCCGCCGCCGACCGCACGCTCACCACCACCGTGACCGCCGGTCGGGGCCATGTCTCCCAGCAGGTCGGTTACCAGGGCCACGACCTAGGAACACTCGACGCCCGCAGCGACGCCGACGTCGTCACGATCCAGTGGCGCCGCGGCGCCGTCGACCGGGCCCTGCGGGCCCTGCGGCTCGTGCAGGACCGGTGGGGCGCCCGTCTTCCCGCCGACCTGAGCCTCGGGTCCGTCGGCCTGACCACCTACCGTGATCCCATCGGGACCCTGCTCGCCAAGACTGGCGGCCCCGGTGACCCCTGGCTCTCGATCACGAACGGCACCCGGCCGCCCGGCGACGACCTGGCATTCCGGATCGGCGGGCCGGATCCGAACCACGGCACGCCGACTTTCGCCCAGGCGGCGTTCGTGACCGCGCCGAAGCCGCACGACGCGCAGACCTGGTGGGACGTGCGGCCGGCCACCGGTGACCACGGCGCCCAGGCGGTGTTCGCGCCACCTCCGAACGGCACCGGATCGCGCGTGCGGGTCACCACGCCGGACGGCGCGACCGCGACGATCTTTCCCGTCGGCGACCACGTGTTCGTCCCGGCCGGCGATCCCATCCTCGGACCGAACGGTCTCGCGCAGGGAGCGGCGCTGCTGGCCGAGTTCCCCCGGGTCGCCCGGGCGATGGCGGACGCGGCCAGGACGAAGGACGGCCTGCTGCGCGGCGTGCCGCTCGGCGGGGACGGTGTCGCGCTGGCCGCGGACGACCACATCGAGCTGCTACCCGCCGACCATCCCTGGGCGGAGCGGGTCGCCCGGGCCGTCGCGGCCGATCCCCGCTACGCGACGCCGCTCATCCGGATCGTCGGTGGCCGCGCCGAGCACATCGATCCCGGCCCGTTCACCGCGGTCCCCGGATCCGCGCGGCACGGCATCCCGCTGCGGGACGTGCTCGACGGCGCCGGCACCACCCCGGTGTACCTGCACGACAGTCTGCGGTCGACCCTGCAGGTGGGTCCCGGGATGATCGTCGCGGAGTCGCTGCACCAGGACCTGCGGGTGGGTGTCAACACGGTCCTGCTGGAGCTCACGCTGGCGCACGGCCAGGACCTGGCCGCCCATCCCGATGTCCTGATCCACAGCGGCGGAGGGGCGGCAAAGGTCAACGTCCTGCGTGACCAGACCCAGGCCCTGCCACGCCAGCAGACGCAGACCGCCACCCCGACCGCCTCCCCGCAGGCCTCTGCGGCGCCGTCGCTCGGGGCGGGTCGACCGGGTGCCGGGACGGTCCTGCTCGTCTGCCCCGCGACCGGCTCGGCCGCGACCGCCTGTGGCGACTGACCGACCCGGCGTCCCGCCGGCCCGGTGGCCGACCGGGTTCGCCGCGCCGCGGCTACCGATCATGCTGGCGCCGGGCTTCCCACTCGCCGACGCGATCGCCGCCGCGGACGCCGCGCTGGGCCGGCGTAACGCCCCGGCGGTCGACGCCGCCTACGCGGCCGCGACCCTCCTGGTCGCCCCGGGCACGACCACCACCGACTCCGATGGTCGCGGGCACGACCTGTGGATGGCCGTGGCCGTCGATCACCTTGTCGCGCTGCGGCGACTCGGCGCCGTGACCCGCGGCCTGCGCCGCTGCGAGGACTACCTCGGCCGCGCCGCCGCGGCGGGCGTCGACCCGTCGCTGCTCCTGCAGGAGCGGATGCAGCTGCGTGACTGCGCCGCCGACCCGCGGGGCGCCGCCGCCGACGCGGCGGCGATGCGCCGGCTCGCGGCGAGCGGGAAGCGCCCGATCTCCGCCGCGCAGGACGGGCGACTGCTGCGGGCCGAGGCGTCAGCCGCGGCCGCGGCGGGCGACGCCGTCACAGCCTCCCGCCTGCTCGACGACGCGGAACGGGCGCTGCGCGCCGCCGGCTGCGCCGACGTCTCGATCATCGACCGGGACCGGGCGCTGCTCAGGGTGCGCCAGGGGGCGGAGCCCGACGTCGGCGGCGCCCTCGCCGAGATGCTCGACGGTGAGTGGCCGGAGACCGTCGAGAGCCAGTTCCGGCTCGCGTTCGCGCTCAAGCGGCAGTTGCACTTCGAGGCGGCGGCCCGGGTGATGACGACCGTCACCGGCAATCCCGACCTCGACCCCGCGCTGCGCCTGCCCGCCCTGTACGAGCTGGTCACGCTGCTTCTGACGATGCGCGACGACCGCGCCGCCCACGCGTTGCGCCCGCTGCTGGACGCCGCCGCGGCGAGCTGGCCGGATCCGGCGGGCGCCGCCAGGAAGATCGCGCTCCTGCTGTCCTCCGCTCCCGCTCCCGCTCCCGATCCCGCTCCCGATCCCGAACCAGAACGGGCGGTGCGGCAGGTGCAGCGCCTGATCGCCGCCGACCGACTGACCGAGGCCGAGTCGCGGCTCGCCCGTCTCACGCCGCCCGCCGATCCCCTCGCCGCCGAGCCGGCGACTGATCCTGGTGCCGGCCGGACGGGGACCTCCACCATCGAGGCGGCGCAGGAGGCACGGGACCGGGCCGAGTGGTATCTCGTCGCCGGCGAGCTCCAGCTGGCCCGCTACCGGCAGCTCCGCCGGCCCGAGCTGCTCCAGGCCGCCGTCGACGACCTCGGTCGCGCGGTGCGGGCGACCGCCGGCCGGGCGTGGCTGACCGAGGTCAGGATCCTGGCGACCCGCCTGCTCGGCGAGGCCCACCACTGGCGGGCGGAGTACGGCCAGGCGAGCGCCCGGTGGGCGCAGGCGCATCAGCTGGAGGAACGGCTGGCCGGCCGTCAGATCAGCGACGCGGTGCGGGTCGGCATGCTGGCGCCCGTGCCCGACGAGCACGACGAGCGGGTGCGTTTCGCCGCCGAGCGGACCGCCGAGAACGCCGAGGGCGCCGCGGCGACGGCCGCGCTGGTCGTCGCGATGGAAGCCGCCCGCGGCGCCGCGATCCTCGGCGGGATCCTGCCCGCCGAGGCCGGCCTGACCCGCGACCTGCCCCCGCCCGACGACCACCGCTCCGCCTGGGCGTGGATCCGCGCGACGGCGGACCGCCTGCCCCGCTCGCAGGTCGTCTGGATGATGCACGCGACACCGCTGCGCGTGCATCACGCCGTCATCGGACCGAACCTGCTGCACCACATCGCCGTCGACTGCCGGCGGGGCGAGCTGGGCGACGCCGTCGACGACCTCATGGGTTCGTGGAGCGCGGGCACCCTGGAGTCAGCCGTGGGCCGCGCCGCGTTCGACGCGGGCACGCGCGACATCGCCGCGCGCCTCGACGTCGCCGCGGTGGTCCGCCATCTTCCGCCGGACATCCGCCGGATCGCGCTGGTCGTCGGAGGAGTCCTCGCCGACGTCCCGTTCGCCGCCCTGCCGCTGGCCGTTCCTGTCCGGTCGGCCGGGGCGACGGCGGGCCGCGCGATGCCGCTCGGACTGCGCTTCGCCCTGTCCGACCTCCCCTGCCTGTCCGCGCGGAGCCCGCTCAGCCGGCGCTCCCGACGCGTGCGCGGCGACCGGAGCCTGCTGGTCGACCCGGCGGGGGAGGGGATCACGCCAGCGCGGGGCATCCACGCGCAGGTGCTGGACGGCGCCCGGGCCACCCCCGCCGAACTGGCCGCCACGCTCGCGCGGCGCCGCCATCGCCAGGTGCGGCTGGACTGCCACGGCCGGTACGACCCACTCGACGAGGCCGGGCGCTGGCTGCAGCTGCGGCCCGAGGACGCCTCCGGCCGCCTCCCGCCCGAGGCGCTGCAGGCCATGGACCTGCACGGCTGCGGAACGCTCGTCCTCGGTGCCTGCGAGTCGGGGATGGCGACCCGGACCGGCCGGGACGAGCGGCTCGGTTTCGTGCGCGCCGCGCTGCACGCCGGTGCCGCGTCCGTCGTGGCGGCGCGTTGGGCGGCGGCGGACCCGGTGGCCGCCGCGGTGCTCGACCGCTTCCACCACCACCTGCGCCGTCGGACACGCGACGTCGCCCTGTGGCAGGCGCAGCTCGACGTGTGCCGCGCCGCGCCGGACCGGCAGGTGCTGGACTGCGCGCCCGACCATCCGGCCCGGTGGGCATGCTGGACCCTGTACGGGGACGCCGGGTGGCAGACCGGTGCGGGCGTGGCGCGCCGGGGGCTGCGCCGCGCCGCGGACCATGCCCCGATCAGGCGGAGGTGACATGTCGGTCCACGGGCCCCTGGCCGCGCCGCGGCTGTTTCTGTCCTGCGCCGGATCCGACCGGGACGTCGCGGAGCGGATGGCGAGTGAGCTGGGCCGGCACGGCATCGACGCGACCGTCGACCACTGGTGTCCGCCCGGCGCCAACTGGGTGCTGTGGATCAACGATGCGATGGCCGCGGCCGATTTCTACATACTGCTGTGGTCGGCGGCGGCCCGCGACCAGGCGGTGGTGGCGGCCCTGTGGTCGGCGGCGCTGGTCCGCGAGCTGGCCGAGCGGAGCTCCTACCTGCTCGTCGTCCGCCTCGACGACAGCGCGCTGCCCCCGGTGCTGGCGCCCCGGCACAGCCTCGACGGCACCCACGGCCGGTGGAGCGAGGTCGTGCGCGACCTCGCCGGCATCTGGCGGCGGGACCGGGCGGGCGGCGCGCCGCCGGCCGTCGCGGGCGATCCGGTGGCTCCCGAGGCCACCGGCGTGACCGCTCCGACCAGGATGATCCGGGTCCGCAACCAGGTTCTCGGCTTCGCGGTCGTGCTCGCGGTGGCGGAGACGATGACCGGCTGGGAGCTGCTGAGCCTCATCCGCGCCAGGCTCGCGCTGCCCGACGAGCAGACCCGGTTCGCCGGCCAGGTCGGCCTGCGGTTCCGGTACCGGCTCGGCATCGCGGGAGAGCCGCTGCCGGAGGACCCGGCCGCCCTGCTCCATCTGAGCGACGGAGCCCTCGTCGACCTCGAGGTCGTGGTCGAGCCCTTCGGCCCCGTCGGCCCGATGGCCGGAACCACGTCCTACCGGCCGGCGACCTCGGGCGCGCAGGTCCAGGCCGCGGTGCCGCCGGCGGCACAGCGGGCTCTCGTCCGCTCGGCCTTCCGTCATCTCGCGCCGCCGACCGCGTCCTCGCGGGCCGGAACGAGGTGACCGGCCAAGGTCGCGTGACCGGCCAGGGTCGCGTGACCGGCCAGGGTCGCGTGACCGGCCGGGGAGGGATCAGTCGGCGGTGGTGAGCTGCCAGTGCTGGAAGTTCCCGCCGTTGCAGTCCTGGGTGTAGACGTCGCCGTCGGGGTTGCTGTCCAGGCACTCGGTGGTCGAACGGTTCTCGAACTGCCAGCCGAAGTTCGGCGAGCGCGTCGGGAGCCACACCTGGTCCACGGCGTCCGAGCAGGTCCTGGTGAACACGGAGCCGCGGTACCTGGTTCCGTCCGGAGCCGGATTTGCCTTCGCGCCCAGACAGCGGCCCGTCTGTACGTTCCGGAGCCGGTAGCCGGCGCCGGTGGCGGCCGGCACCGCACGCCAGTGCTGGTAGAGGCCGTTGTTGCAGCCCAGCGTGTACGCCGAGCCGTCCTCGTTGCCGTCCAGGCAGAGCAGCGTGGACGTGTTGACATAGGTGCTCGGGCCGGCCGGGGACTGGCTGGGGGTGGGCCGCGCCGACGGCGTCGCCGGTGGACGTGACAGAACGCCCGTCAGCGAGGCCACGGCCGACGGCGATCCCGCCGCGCCCGAGCCGCCCGTCACCACGAGGGAGACGGCGACGACGATGCCGATGACGGCGGCGGCCACCAGGCCCGCGACGGCCCAGGTCCGCCGCCCGCGCTGACCTCCGCCGCCCGCGCCGCCCGCGCCGCCCGCGCCGCCCGCGCCGCCCGCGCCGCCCGCGCCGCGCGTGCTGGCCGGGTGGGCCGCGTCGGTGAACGGGAGACGGCCGGCGGACGGCGGTCCGAGAGACGGCGCCGAGGGGTGGACCTGTGCTGGTGGGGGCGTCAGGCCGGAGAGGACCTGTGTCGGCCCGGCCGCCGCGGCGGCAGCGGCGCTGTGGACCGCTGCCGCGTGGGCTGTGGCGGCATCGTCGTCGGGGCGGGTGCTGAGCACGGTCGGCAGGTCGACCTGGCCGTCCCCGGCGAAGGGCGGCCGGGTGAGCCGCGGCAGCGCCTTCTGGCCGGCCAGACTCGGCAGGAGGGCACGCAGGCTGTCCATGCCGGGCCGCTCGACCGGATCCTTGGCGAGCATCGACGCCACGACGGCCCACACCTCGTCGCGCAGGCCCGCCGGCCGGCCCGGACGCTGGTTGAGGTGGGCGTGCAGGACGGACAGCGGCGGGCGTCCGGTGAACGGCGTGACGCCGCACAGCATCTCGTAGAGCATGATGCCGGCCGCGTAGGTGTCCGTCGCCGGACTGACGGACCGGCCCTCGATCACCTCGGGAGCCATGTAGTGCGGCGTGCCGAGGATGCTCATCGGCTCCGTCAGCCGCGTGCCGGCCTCCACGACGGAGGCGATGCCGAAGTCCGAGACCTTGGGCCGGTAGAGGCCGCCCTCGCCCGCGCCGGTGCCGCTGCCGTGGGTTCCGTCGCCGTGGGCCAGCAGCACGTTCTCCGGCTTCAGATCACGATGCACCACGCCGAGCGCGTGCGCGCTGGCGAGCCCGGTCATGATCTCCAGGATCAGGGTGGCCGCCTCGGCCGGCGGAAGGGTGCCGCGCCGGGTCAGTTCGGCCCGCAGGTTGGGACCGGAAACGAAATCCATCACAATGGCCAGATCGCCGCCCTCGGCGACCAGGTCATGCAGGGCGACGACGAACGGGGACCGCACCCGCAGCAGGATGTCGCGTTCCCGCATGAACCGGGTGATGATTACCGGATTCGCGGCGAACTCCGGTAGCAGCATCTTGAAGGCGAAGACATTCCCGTCGCCGTCGTGGCCGGACCAGACCTCCCCCATACTGCCCCGGCCGACCCTGGTATCCAGGGTGTATGAGCTTCCCAGCCGTCTCGACACCGTGATCTTCCGCCACCTCAACGTTGATCATCTGATGGGTGCGGCGATTGTATCCAGTGTCGCGGTGTCCCAAGCCGGGCCTGGGATGATCTGAGGGCGCCCTACCGGCTCATCGTGAAACAGCAACGTGCTCTGCGGGCATTGTTGCGCGGCGAAAAGGCGCTGGTCAGTCCAGTCGTGTCGATGCCGTATCCCTCCGGTGTGCCGCGGCTCGCGGGTCGTCTGCCCGACTCCCGCCGGCGACGTCGCGGTCCATACCCGGGCTAGCGCGGGCTGGGCGGGGTGGACTGGTCGGCGAAGGCCTGGCGGAGGGTGTTCTTGACGACCTTGCCCATCTGGTTGCGGGGGAGGTCGTTGACGATGACCACGTGCTTGGGCTTCTTGTAGCCGGCGAGCGAGGCCTGGGTGTGCGCGATGACGTCGGCCTCGGTCAGCGCGGCGCCGGGCTCGGGGACGATGTAGGCGGCGACGCTCTCGCCCCACACGTCGTCCGGCACGCCGATGACCGCGACGTCCCGGATGGCGGGATGGGACAGCATCACCAGTTCCAGCTCGCGAGGGTAGATGTTCTGGCCGCCGGAGATGAGCATGTCCTTCTTGCGGTCGACCAGGTAGATGTAACCGTCCTCCTGGCGGGCGAGGTCGCCGGTGTGCAGCCAGCCGCCGCGCAGCGCCTGGGCGGTGCGTTCCTCGTCCTTCCAGTAGCCGCGCATCACGGTGTCGCCGGCGAGGCACAGTTCGCCGATCTCGCCCGGCGGGCAGGGGCGGTCGTCCTCGTCGAGGATCTCGACCCGGACGGTCGGGGACGGCCGGCCGACGGAGGTGAGCAGCTTCTCCTCGCCGTCCAGTGCCCGCTGGTGGTCCTCGGCGGACAGCCGGGTGAACATCATGGTCGACTCGGACTGGCCGAAGCCCGAGGTCGGCTTCGGGATACGGCGCATGACGCGACGGGCCAGGTCCGGGGACATGATCATGCCGCCGTAGCCGACGCGGCGGATGCGGCTGAGATCCCGGTCGGGCAGGGACGGGTCGTCGAGCAGGAAGGCGAGCATGGTCGGCGCGAGCGAGATCTGGGTGATCTGGTGGCGGTCGACCAGGTCGAGGAAGGGGCCGGAATCGTAACGCGGCATCAGCACGATGAGGGCGCCGCGCAGGTGGTAGCAGAAGGTCTGCAGGCCGGAGGCGTGGCACATCGGCAGCGCCATGAGGAAACGCTCGTCGTCGCGCAGGTCCCAGTCGAGCGCCGACATCATCGCGGCGGACACGACGTTGCGGTGGGTGAGTACGGCGCCCTTGGGGAAGCCGGTCGTGCCGCTGGTGTAGATGATGAACGCCGGGTCGTCGTCGGCCAGGGTCGGCCAGGCGTAGGGGGACGGCGGGGTGGTGGAGTGGGCGTCGGCGGCGGCCGGGTCGTCGAGGAACAGGACAGTTGTGGTGGCGGGGAGCTCGTCGGCCAGGGGCGAGAGGGTCGACCACAGCGCCGGCTCGGCGATCAGCACGCCGGCGCCGCAGTCCCGCAGGATGCCCGCCCACTCCCGGGGATGTAGCCGGTAGTTGAGCAGGACGAGGGTCCGTCCGGCGCAGGGGACCGCGTACTGCGCCTCGACGAACTCGGCGCGGTTCGTCGAGAGCAGGGCGACCCGGTCGCCGGGAGCGCTCACGCCGTCGAGCGCGCCGCCGAGACGGCTGACCCGGCCGAGGAGGTCGCCGAAGGTCAGCACTCGGTCGCCGTCGACGAGCGCCTCCGCATCAGGGGCGAGCCGCGCGTTGCGAAGCAGCAGGTCGAACAACATGGACTTCCTTTCTGGCACGGTCAGGCCTTCTGGCACGGTCAGGACGCCGACGCGCGGGTCAGGCGGGGACGCGGAGCAGCGGCGCGACCCGGGACAGGACGTCGGCGGCCATCGCCGCCGGGTCGACGCCGTCGGTCGGGGCGAGGATCAGGTGGCGGGCGCCGGCGTCGAGGAACTCCTGCAGCCGGGCGGCGACCAGCTTCGGCGGCCCGAACGCGGCCACCCGTTCGACGAAGGTCGTGAACCGCTCCGGATCACCGGCCTGACCGGCGCCGACGTAGCTGATCGCGCGTGACAGCGCCGTCTCGGCGTCGTCGTCGAGGCTCACGTAGACGAAGACCAGCCACTCGAATCCGCTGGTCAGATCGCGGTCCGGCCCGGCCAGCCGGTGGATCGCGGCGACCGAGCGGGCGTACTGCTCCGGGGTGTAAAGGAACGGCATCCAGCCGTCGCCGAGCCGGGCGGCGCGCCGCATCGCCGGGTTCTTGCGGCCCGCGACGAGGATCGGCGGGCCCTGCGGGTGGGCCGGCGACGGCTCCACCCGCGCGTCGTCGACCTGCCACAGCGCGCCGCGGAACGGGGTCGACCGGTCCGCCCAGGCGGCGCGCAGAAGACCGATCTGCTCGTCGAGGCGGGGGCCGAGCCCCGTCCGGGGAACGCCGACGGCGTCGAACTCCCGCTGGTACTCGCCGCCGGTGCCGACCCCGACGCTGACCCGTCCCCCGGACAGGCGGTCGATCTCGGCGAGCTGTTTGGCAAGCACCATCGGGTTGTAGAGCGGCAGAGGGAACACGGCCGACCCCACCCGGACCCGGGTGGTGACGGCCGCGATGTGGGCCAGGCTGGTCAGCGGCTCCGGGACCGGCCGGCCGATCGTGATGTGCCCGGACGCCCACAGCGAGTCGGCACCGGCGTCCTCGAGCGTGCGCGCGAAGTCCGACAGACTCCCGGATTCTCCCGGCGCGGCGAGAAAGCCGATCCCGGGCCGTCCCGCCGCAGGAATGTCGCCGTTCACCGTCACCTGTCGCTCCTTGTTCTGTCATGACTTCGCGCGCGGGCGCGCTCCGTGTACGTCTTACGTCAGCGGCCTGCGGGTGTTCAGGTCGAGTCCGTGCATGGCGCCGGGCGCGAGGACGAACTGGCCGTTCTCGACGCGCAGGAAGAAGACCTGCGCGTTGCTGAGCCGCTCGAAGCCCTTGACCGTGCCCTTCGCGGACGGCGTCCACGTCGGCAGGATCCCGAACAGGTCGATGTTCGTCGCGGTGCCGAAGAAGTCGTTCATGCTTGTCGCGGTCAGCTTGCCGGTGACCTTGGCCGCGACCTGGGCCGCGACGTGCACGGACAGCCAGGCCCGCAGGCTGGTCGAGTTGCGGATGCCGGCGGCGCTGTCGCCGCTGGCCTTCTCGGCGTCGAGCTCCTTCGCGTAACGCGCGAGGCCCGGGTACTCCTTGACCGCCGTGACCGGCGGCTGGGCGCTCACCACGCGCAACTGGGGCGCGGCCGGGCCGAGGTCGGCGAGGCCGGTCTGGATCTGCGAGTCGACCGCGCCGAGCGGGCCCTTGTAGCCGGCCTGGCCGGCGGCCTTGATGAAGGCGAGCGCGGCCTCGTTCGGAACGAGCAGCATTCCGCCGTCGGCGCCGGAGGCTTCCAGGGTCGCGACGGCGGGGGCGAGGTCCGTGGTGGACGCACCGATCTTGATGTCCTCCTTGACATCGAGACCGCTGGCGCGGGCCGCGGTGCTGGCGCTCTTCGAGGTCTCGGCGGCGATGGCGATGTCACGGCGGATCATGGACACCGACTTCACGCCGTCGGCCTTCATCTGCGGAGCCAGACCGCCGAAGATCAGCTGGGCGCCGGCGTCGAAGCGGTAGCAGACGGCGCACTTGCTCTCCGCCGCGGTCGCGCCGACCGAGCCGACACAGGGCACCTTGGCCGCGGCCAGGACCTCGGTCAGCGGCTGCGAGAACTGCGAGTTCGACCCGACGACCGCGACGGTGCCGTCACGGGTGGCGGCCCGGGCGCACTTGACCGCGTCGTTGGGGTTGTTGTTGTCCTCGCACCAGCGGATCTCGATCTGCTTGCCGCCCACGCCGCCCGACGCGTTGATGGCGCGTGCGGCGGCCTTGGCGGCGGCGAGGTTCTCGAGCGCCGCTAGGCCAGCAGTTCACGGCCACTGGCCGCGTCCAGAAGTACCAGCTCCGCGAACGCGGCCTCACCCCCACCACCAGGGACCGTCAGGCCACCTCCGCGTAGCCGCCGCCCGCCGCCCGGCGCGGTATCGGGCGGTGTCCGCCGCCCGATACCTACGCCTGGCCGCCGGAGACCGGCACCTCGCGAGCCGTGCCCACCACCGATTCGTACTGCTCGCGTATCCGTCCCGGAGGGATGCGCGACGGGAAGTACTTGATCCTTCCGGATGCGCGAACCCGATCTACCGGGAGGCCATCCCAGGAGTCCTGGCCGCGAACGTCGCCACGAACGTCACCGCCGATTCACGCAGCTTCGTCCTTTGGTCTGGCATCCGAGCAAGGGTGATCCCCCTGATTGTCGGACTGGCCCAGCTCGACCGCTTCCTCGACCGCCTCGCGCCGCCCACCGGCACGGATGGTCGGTGATGTGGTGTGCCGGCGGGCCGGGGTGATGCGGCGCGGGCGGGGCGCTCCCTTGACAGGTTGATCCGGAGCCGGCAGGATCGAATGTATGTTCGATCTCCTCGGTCTCCGACCCCACCCGCGGATCGCGCATCAGGACCATCATGCGTCGCGCACGCAGGTCCATTCGCCGCTGGGTGGTGCCGAGGCGCGTCCTCGGCCCGTTCCGGCGGCTTCCACCGCGCCGGCCTCGTCATCCGCTTCGGGGGCACCGTGCCTGCCGCCGAGCGTAGCCCGTGTCGCCGCGCGCACGAGGCTGTCCGCGGAACTGCTCGCGGCCATCCTCACGGTGGACGGCCGCTCCCGCGCCACTCTCGACGACATGGAGCGCGCGGACGCCCTCGCGGACGTCCTGCTCGCCCGCCGTCGGCAGCGGGTCGGCGCACACCGCACCGAGTTCAGCACGAACCGGCCGGCCGCGGTGCGTGTGGCTGTGCGCTGAGCCGAGGCCGCGCTGGCGGACGCCTCGCGTCAGGCCGCCAGGTGCTGACGCAGCGCCGACTGGAAGCCGGTCAGGCGCGGATCCTCGGAGCCGCGGTCGAGCCAGGTCATGGCGAGCGCCGTGTGCAGATCGGCATCCGTCACCTCGACGGCGGCCACCTCGCCTCGTCGGCATGCGGGCGCACGGCGAGCACCGCGGGCAGGACATGCACGCTCACCGTCTCCAACGCGCCGACGGTCAGCGTGGCCCAATTCCTGGGCCGCCTGTGTGACACTGCCCGTCCGGGCGACCGCCTCGAACGTCCGCAGCTCCATGCCCCAGTTTCCCCCTGCCCGCTCCGCCGACGTGGCCTCGGCGCTTCCCTGGCCCCGGCGGATCTCCCGGTCACAGTCGATCTTCTCGGACCAGGCGACGGCCCAAGCCCGCTGGCGTCCCAGGCGTCGCCGGATTCCCGGGGATGTTCATCGGATATTCGGCTTGCCGGGGGAGATGCGCGATCCGCCGGCCCATAGCCTCCGTTGCTCGTGGCCGCGCGCTTTCCAGGCATCCGACTTCCCGGCCTGTCCCGTTCTCCTGGCATGTACCTCCCTTCCGGCCGGTTCCGGCGGATGTGGACGCCACCTGAGGTGGTGCTGATCGGTGCCGCCGGGTTCGTCGGCGTGGTTCTGGTGGTGGCCACCGGCGGGCGGCTTGCCCGGCAGTCCCTCGCCAGCCCGCCGACGTCCTGGCTGGGCCTGCTCAACCCGGTGAACCTCACCGAGTCCTCCGGCCTGCCGGCCCTGCTGGTCGGCGGGGTGGCACTGACGCTGCTCGCGTGGCTGCGCGCCGGCATGCGTGCCCACCGCGGCATCCTGTCGCCGCGGCAGGCCGTCGGGCTGCTCGCCGTGTGGTCGATACCCGTCTGCCTGGGGCCGCCGATCCTCAGCCTCGACGTCTACAGCTACGCGGCGCAGGGGATGCTGCTGGCCACCGGCTTCGATCCTTACCACGCCGCCCCCACCGCGCTCGCCGCCGGAAGTCCGCAGCTCGCCGCGGTCGACCCGCTCTGGCGGTCAGCGAACGCGCCGTACGGCCCGCTGGCGGTGACCTTGTTCCGGCTGGCTCACCTGGTCGCCGGGGGAAGCCTCATCGGGGTGATCGTGCTGCTGCGGTTGCTGGCGCTCGCGGGCGTGGTGCTGATCGCCGCCTGCGCGGTCGCCGGCGCCCCCAGGCATCGGCGTGCCGACGCCCTCGTGCTCGCCGCGCTCAACCCGATCGTGCTGTTCCAGCTCCTCGGCGCCGCCCACCTTGAGGCGATCATGATGGGCCTGGTGGTCGCGGGCCTGCTCGCCGTCCAGCGTGGCCGGGCGGTGACGGGACTCGTTCTGCTGACCGCGGCCGCGGCGATCAAATGGCCGGCCGTCCTCGCCGTCGCCGCCGCCATCGCCTGGCGTGCCGGCGCACCGTCCCGGCCGAGCTGCGAAGACGCTCGCAACGCATCGCGCGGTGACGGGCATGGTGGTGGCGAGCTCGCGGCGGGCTGGCGGCGGCGGGCGCCGGCCCGGGTCGCTGGGGCCGCACGCGATGCGATCGTCGCCGGGGCGGCCTTCGCGGGGCTGGCGGCGCTCGTCCCGGACGGGCTCGGGTGGGTACGCACGGCGACGACTCCCGCGACCGTGCTGACGGGTTACACGCCGACCAGCATCGCCGCCGATCTGCTCGGCTGGGGCGCGGGCCTGCTCGATCTCGATCCCTCACCCGCCGGCATCCTGACCTTCACCCAGCACGCGGGGCTCGCGGCGACAGGCGCCGTGTGCCTGTGGACACTGGCCACCATCCGGGCCCGGCCACTCACCGCCAGCGCGGGGGCCATGCTGCTCGCGCTCGCCGCCCTCGGGCCCGTGCTGCACCCCTGGTACCTCACCTGGGGTCTCGTGCCGCTGGCGGTGCGGCCCGGCGGCCCGGCACGGATGGCCGTCCTGGCGATCGCCTCGGCCGGCTCGTTCCTCGGCCTGCAGCACTGCTCCCTGCTCGTCGCCGACCATCCCGCCGCGCTGCGGTGGCTGCGCGAACATGGCGGCCTCGTGGCCCTGGCGGGTTACGTGGCGGCCGCGGCCCTGTGCGCGGCGGTGAGCCGTGGGGCGGCTGTCACCGCGTCCAGGCGGGCTGCCGTCGCCGCGTCCCGACGCGCCTGACGGCCCATCTACCGGCCCCCGCCGGAGTCTCCACTCGCGGCCGCGGCCTGCGCACTCGCGGTCGGAGCCTGCACTCGCGGTCGGAGCTTCCACTCGCCGCCGGAGCTTCCACTCGCAAGCGCCCGCACGCGCCAGGCCTGGGCGTCGGGGTGGCGGGCGGGTTCAGCGGGTGGGCTGGCAGGTGGGGCACCAGAACAGGTTGCGGCCCGCCAGGGTGGTCGAGCGGACCTCGGTCGCGCAGACAAGGCAGGGCAGGCCGGCACGGCGGTAGACGTAGACCTCGCCGCCATGGTCGTCGACGCGGGGCGGACGGCCCATCGCCTCGGGAGTGTGCGCGGGGCGGACGGTGTCGATCCGGCCTGTGCGCACCCCGTCGGCCATCAGCGCGGCCAGATCGGCCCACAGGATGGCCCACTGCTCGTCGGTCAGGTCGCGGCCGGGCAGCATCGGGTCGATGCCTGCGCGGAAGAGCACCTCGGCCCGGTAGATGTTGCCCGGGCCGGCGACCACCGCCTGGTCCATCAGCAGCGCGGCGATCGTCGTGCGGCTGCGGCCCACGCGCCGCCGGGCCAGCTCCGGATCGGCGTCGGCGCGCAGCGGGTCGGGGCCCAGCCGGTCGCGCAGCGCTTTCACCTCGCCGGGACCCAGCAGCTCGCAGGCGCTAGGCCCGCGCAGGTCGGCGTAGCCGGCGGGGGCGGTCAGCCGCAACCGGACGGCACCCGTCGGCGCGGGCGGCGGACCGGCCGCGAGCGTGCTTGTCCCGTAGATACCGAGATGGACGTGCAGCATCTGGTCGTCGTCGAAGCCGAGCAGCAGGTGCTTGCCGTGCGCCTCGGCGGTGGTCAGCACCCGCCCGTCCAGGCGCCGGGCGCCGTCGGCGAACCGGCCCTGCGGGCTTGACGCGCCGACCGCGACGCCGCCGAACATGCGCCCGTGTGCGGCGGCCAGCCGGTGCACGGTGTGACCCTCGGGCATGGTGGGCCGATCATACCGGCGGCCCGGCATCGCGAGATCGCAGGGATCAGGCCCGGGAGCGGCCGAGCGAGAGTCTGTTCCGCTTCGTCGTGCGGCCGCCGGCGCCGCTGCGTGCGGGGGGCCGGCATCGGATGGCCTTACGGCTCACCCTCGGCGCCGGCCAGGTGATGGCCGACCACTACGGCTTCATCCCGTTGACCCGATGCGAGCTGTTCCACCTGCGGCTGCGGTTCTCGCCGACGCGGCCGCCCGCCGGCGTCTGGCTGCTTGACGGCGTACCGCCCCGCACTGCCGACGACGACCCCGCCGGCCTGCCATCCCTCAACCTGGACGCGGTCGGAGAGAGCCTGCTGACCTTCCCGGCGCCCCGCGAGGGGCGCAGCCACGGCGCCTGCTGGCGGTTCTGACGCGCGGCCGGCGGGATGTCGTCTGCGTGCTGGTGCTGGTGCTGGTGCTGGTGTTGGTCGGTCGACATCGTGGTCGCCTCCTGTGCCCCGGAAGGCCCAGTCCGGGAGTGGCTCACGATGACGCCGCGAGGCGCCGCGCCGACAGGCATGCTCCTGGCGGAACAAAGGTCGGATGACGGTCATGACCCGCCGGCGCCGACGGACCGCCCTGCCAGCGAACGGCGGGTGGGCAGGTAGGTCAGCCGGCCGGGGTGTCGGCGTAGCGGCGGGCGGAGGCGAGCGCGGCGCGCAGGGTCGCGGCGTCCACCTGCGCACCGGCGTCCCCGGCGGTGCCATCGGCGCCGAAGTACAGGTTGGCGTAGGCGGCGGTGTCTCGCTGGTAGCGCCAGCCCTCCGCCAGCGGTCCGGCGTCGACGGCGTCGTAGCCGAGGGCGTCGAGAACGTCGGTAGCCGTTGCCTTGGCGGTCGCGTCATCACCGGCGATCGCCAGCGCCGAGCGGTCCGGGGCGCCGGCGGGCCGGGCCAGCGACAGCAGGTGCTTGTAGTAGATGTTGTTGAAGACCTTGACCACCTTCGAGGTTGGCAGGTGCGCGGCGAGCAGCTCGCTCGTCGTGGTCGACTCGTTCTCCAGCTCGGGGAAGACGCCGTCCCGCTGCGGGTAGTAGTTGTTGGTGTCGAGTACCACCTTCCCGACCAGCGGTTCGACCGGAACCTCGCGGTAGGCGCGCAGCGGCACGGTCACGACGACGAGGTCACCCGCGGCGGCGGCCTGAGCCGCGGTGGCGGCCCGGGCCCGCGGCCCCAGCTCCGCCACCAGATCCTGCAAGGTCTCCGGGCCGCGCGAGTTGCTCAGCACGACGTCATATCCGGCGGCGACGGCGAGTTTCGCGACCGTTCCGCCGATGTTCCCGCTGCCGATCAGTCCAAGGGTCGTCATGCCGTCGACAACTCCGAGCGGCACGGTCGACATTCCCCGCCCCGTCTCCCCTGCTC
>NZ_FZMO01000294.1 GCF_900197875.1 Frankia canadensis
GTCCGCCCCCGGCCCCACCTCCGCCTCCGCCTCCGGGGTCGCGTCCACCGCGACGTTCGAGACTCCGGTTCCGTCCGCCTGACGTGGTGATCGTCGAGCTCGCAGCGCGCGGACGGCCGCGATCACGGCGGCGGTGAGCCCGGCGAGCAGCCCGAGGCCGACCATGGGCATCAGCGGATAGGACACCCGGGACCACTCGGCGAGCAGCCCGGACGGCCCGCGCACGGCGGTGGCCACGAAATAGCCGTCGTCGGCATGAGGATCGCTCGGTGGCAGCGCGTTCGACCGGTCGGTGGGCAGCTCCCAGGTGTCCGCCCGGGACGTTTTCGCCGTCTCATAGGGCACGGGCGAGAAATAGCCGGCGAGATACCGGGCAGACGAGGTGACGAGCATCCACGGCTGCTGCCGCACCACCTCGTGCGCGAACCGTCCGGCGAGCTCCTCACGACCAGGCGGGATATGCCGATGCCCCTGCCGCAACGGCGAGTCCGCGGGCCAGAGGTAGCGCACCGGCGCGCCCCGCTGACCGACCGGCCGCGGGTCACACAGCGACCGAAGACCGGCCGCGGTGACATCCGCGCAGTCCGCGAACGGCGCGACCCGTCCGTACAGAAAGAATCCCGAATGCGCCGACACGGCGAAGCCTTCGCCCGCGGCGGCGCTCCATCCCGCGTACGCCCCGACAGGCATCGCCGCGCCCACCACGAACGCCATCACCGGCGCCACGCGCCGAACGCGCACCCGCCGCACGCGCACCCGCCGCCACGCCCTCTGCCGCATACCTGTCCGCGATACACCTGTCCGCGGAACATCTACCCGCGGCATGTCCGCCCCCGTGACAGTCGGCGCCGGAAGGTCAGCCCCCGAGAGGTTTCGCCCCGAGATATCTGCCCGCCACGGGCGCGGCGAGCGGCGAGCGGCGTCGACGATCAGGGTGACCAGCGCGACCGCGAGTGGCCCATACCCGACGGTCCGGACGCACAACGCCGCCCCCAGCAGCAGGCCGGCCAGCGCCGCCGCCCGCGGCCCCGCGCGGTTCGGCCAGGCCAGGAGGGCTACCCCGGCCGTTGTGAGCACCCCGAACAGCGAGTCGGCCAGCACGAACTGACCCAGGTCCAGTATCCAGGGGGCGAGCAGCGCAGGCGTGGCGGCGAGCGCGGCGAGCCACGGTCGGCGCACAGCCCGCACCGCCACCGCGTAAAGCCCGCCGGCGACGACCAGGGTGAGCACATGCTGAACGATCACGACCCGGGTGATGTGCTCCGGCCCGTCCAGCAACCGCAGGAAGATCGGGTAACCGGACGGCCGCCAGTCTCCCGGCCACAGGCCACGCCATGCCTGATCGAGGTAGGCCCCGGAATCCCCGAGATACATCAGCGCCGGCGGATACGCGACCAGCACCAGGATCCGCCCCACCGCTCCCAGCAGCGCCAGCACACCGAAGACCGCATGCCGCCGCACGAGCCGTCGCATCCGCCTGGCTGGCCGCGCCGAGCCGGAGTCGGGCGCCGGCGTGATGGTGACCTCGGGACGGTCGGCGATCGCCACCGGCTGGCCGGTGCGCTCGCGACGCACGGCGCTGCCCTCATCTCCGGGAGAACCTCCGCCACCGTGCATCGCTCGCCAGTGTCGCAGGCACCCCTCCTGCCACCCTCCGGGGGGCCACCGGCATCGGCCACGTGATCTTCAGGGTCCGCCGGGGTGGTTCGGCGGCGTCCCCGCGGCGGCGGCGGACGCCACCGTACGCACATCGCATTCCGCTTTCCGCGATCTGACAAGTACCCGTACTTCTTCATGGTGGCCGTTCTTGACAGCCTCGGAAGTCCCGGCGAACCTTGGAGAAGGATCCGCACCATGACGATTCTCAGCGAGATCCCGTTTTCGCACGCCAGCCGCGGCTTCGCCTGCCAAAGAAATGGACTTGGCGCGCCTTATAGCAGGGAAGGGGATCGCCGACCACCCGCTCCCGTCGGCCTGGAGCAGGGCGCGAGCACTTTCGCCGACCTCGCCGACACAGAATCGGCGGGCCACGGACCGAGTGTCGCTTCCGAGGGCCCGGTCTCTGGTCGGCACGTTCAGGGGCATGCGCGCGCGGACGGCATCGATCGACCCGACCAGCCCCAGCAGGGAGACCCATGACGCTGGCACCGTTCCTCACCGTGCCCGGCATCCGCCCCGCCGGCGTCGCCGCCGTCCTCGTCGGCCACTGGCATCTGTCCTCCAGGCGAGGGCACCACTGCGCTCGATACCGTCATCCGACGACTGAGCGCGCCCACGTCGCCGGCCGGAATTCTCTCCGCGACGGCTTTTCTGGACACGGCTGGCACCACCGCACTCGTCTATGCCGGATGCCCGGACACCACGACGCTGGGGGCGGTGCGGAGCGTGTTGACGGAGGCGACGCCGATGGCCGCCGGTCACCCCCCTGAACGCAGTGCTGAACGGCTTACCCCGCCACGGGGAGGACCGCTGAGCTCAACCCTGCGATCTACATAATCCCAGGTTTCCCCATGAACTGTTGTCAACATGAACTATAGACAGGCGTCGCATCAACCGCACCCGTTGACCGGCCTCATCCGAGGTGGGTCTCCGTCGCGGGAGCCGGGCGCGGCTCGGCGATACGCTGACCAGGTGGGCGAGCAGGGCGACGGCGCATTGGGGGTCGTCGCCGGGCTGGTGCGGTCGGCCTTTCTCGTCAACGCGGTCTACGCCGAGTCCGCCCGGGAGCACGGGCTCACCGCGCAGCAGGGTCAACTACTGTGCGTGCTGATGGCTCGGCCCTATGGCATGAGCGAACTGGGCGGCGTACTGGGGCTGGCCAAGTCGAGCGTGACGGGCCTGGTTGACCGCTGCGAGCGCATCAACCTGGTCTGGCGCGGCCCCTCCGCGGAGGACTCGCGCGCGGTGCGGGTGTATCTCACCGTGCGGGGCGAGCGGCTCGCGGCGACGTTCTACGCGGAGACGTGCCGGCGCATCGAGCGCCTGTCCGCCGGCCTCGGCGACGCCGACCGGCGGCTTCTCGCCGACCTGCTCGGCCGGATCGTCCTGGACAACCAGGTACCGGCGGTATTCCTGGAGCTGGACGACGAGGCCACCCGGGGCCGCGCCCGCTGAGCCGGGCCGGGCCGGGCCGGGCCGGGCCGGGCCGGGCCGGGCCGGGCCGGGCCGGCGGCGCCGGGCACGACCTTGCGGTTCGTACCACGAACCATTATAGTTCGTGGAACGAACTCTGAGCTGGCGGCGTCGATCCCGCTCCCCGCCGGTATCCCGATGGATACTTCTGCCCCATCGCCAGCGTCGGCATCATCAGACGACCCGTGGGAGAGAAACCAACACATGGCTGTACAGGATGTTGTCTTTGGTTTCGGCGCGCTCACCGATATCGGCAGCACGGCCGAACTCCTGCGCACCACCCAGCAGGCGGACCGCGACGGGCTGGACATCTTTTCGTTCTCGGATCACCCCTATGTCGGCGACCGAGTGGACGCCTATGCAGCCATCGGGTTCGTGCTCGGTGGCACCCGGCAGATCGCGGGGCTCGCGAACGTCACCAACATTCCGTCCCGGCCCGCCGCCCTGCTGGCCCGATCCGTGACGTCGCTGTCGGCCCTGTCCGGCGGCCGCGTCGTGCTTGGCGCCGGCGCCGGCGGGCTGTGGGATCGCATCTCGGACCTGGGGGTGGCGCGGCTGACTCCCGCGGAGGCGGTGGAGGCCTTCGAGGAGGCCATCGTCGTGGTGCGCGCGCTGTCCGGCGGCGGTCCGCCGGTGACCCACGAGGGCCGGCACTACCGGGTGCGCCAGATCGAGCCGGCGCCGGTCCCCGCGCCCCCGGTGTGGACGGGCTCGGTCGGCCCCCGGTCGCTGGCGGCGACCGGTCGGGTCGCCGACGGCTGGATTCCCGGCCACGCGTCGGACTGGCTCAGCGATCGATTCCGGCAGTCGCGACCGGTCATCGATGCCGCCGCGATCGCCGCCGGCCGCGACCCGGCCGCGATCAGAACCGTCTACAACCTGCCCGGACGCATCACCGACCAGCCGCTGCGCGCCACCCGGGACGATGCGGGCCGCTGGGCAGGCGGATCGCCCGACCAGTGGATCGAGGAGCTGACCGGCGCCGTGCTGGAGCACGGCGCGACCGGCTTCATCCTGTTCGCCCCCACCGGCGGCGCGCCGGACGCCACGTCCATCGCCCGTTGGGCCCAGGAGATCGCTCCCGCGGTCCGCGAGGCGACCGCCAAGAACAGGGGCTGACGACTGAGCACGGGCTGTCCGGGGTTGATGATCCCTCAGCCGCGCAGAGCGGCGCCGCCGGCGGCGAAGGCCGCGTGCAGCGCGTCCTCCCAGGCGCGCGGCAGGGGCAGGCCGGCGTCGGCCCTGCCGGGCGCCGCGATGGCGCGCACGCACAGCGCGCTCGCCGCGCTGTACA
>NZ_FZMO01000259.1 GCF_900197875.1 Frankia canadensis
CATCCCAGCCCGCCGCACCATCCCAGCCCGCCGCACCATCCCAGCCCGCCGCACCATCCCAGCCCGCCGCACCGCCCCGGACAGCGCCGACGAGCCTGGCCGCAGCGCGATGGTGCGGGGCAGCTCACGTGACGAGAGCCCCGGCGCCGACGGCAACGCTGGGCTCGCCGGGTACCACACCGAGGTGATCAGCGTCCGCCCGGGACGATGCGGATCGACGATGCGCACCGTCCGGTAGCCGACCGCCCACGGCCCCGCCAGCCCCGGATCGGCGACCACGTCACCCAGCGCGACACGCGGCACGGCCGCCACGGTGGCGGCGAGAAGCATGGTGGCGGCGAGAAGCATGGTGGCCGCGAGAAGCGTCGACGAACGGCTGCGGAACCCGCGTCTCAGGCAACGGCTCACCACACAGAGACTACTTAGAGTAAGGAAGACTCGCCGTCCGGCGGCCGAGGTGTCCGGGTCCGTCGGCGTCCACGGTCACTCTCCGCCAGGGGCCACTTCGCCCGAGGTCAGGGGTGATACGGCCGTCTTGCGCGCGCCGCCCGCGCATGGCACTCTGCGTTTAAGGAAGCCTTAGCTAAGCCTCCGGTCCGCCGGTGGGAGGTGCGGTGCTCGTCTGTTCCTGTTTCGCGGTGTCCGACCGGACGCTGCGCGCGGTGATCGCCGCTGGCGCACGTGACGTCGACGAGATCGGTGAACGCTGCGACGCCGGTACCGGCTGTGGCGGCTGCGTCGAGGAGATCGAGGATCTGCTCGACGAGTCCGCCCCCCGCTGCGCCCGTCTGGTGGCCAGGGCGGTCTAGCCTACGTGCCGGCCGGGACGAGTGCGACTGCGGCGTCCGGCTCGGCGACCCGGAAGGTGAAGCTCTCCTCCAGGTACAGGTCGACCGTGTCCGCCGTGTGCGACGCGTACCCGATCGACAGGTCCTGCCCGGACTCCAGCACGAAGTCACCGCCGCGCAGGCTGAGCACGACCGCCCCGGTGACACCCGGGGCCTGCACGACCGGCCCGTCGAGGATGTGCTGCAGGTGGGCGAGCAGCAGGTAGCCGCCGTGTTCGGCCGTCTCGATCACCGCGGTGTAGCTGTCCGGCTCGATCGCCAGCGCGTAGGGGCCGGCGATACCGGCACGGCGCAGCAGGGCGACGGCCTTCGCGACGGTGCGCGGGTAGGTGTCGGTGCTCTCCGCCAGCGGCAGGGTCGGGTGCGAGGACGCCTCGGTGATCCCGACGAGGCCGGCCTCGGCGTAGCCGTGGAAGACGACGGAGTTCTCGGTGAGGGCGATGCGGCGCACCGCCTCCTGCAGCGGATCGAGGTTGATGTCGTCGGCGCCGCGGTCGGCGTCGGCTAGTTCGGCCCGGTCGAGGGTGAACCCGACCCGCAGCTCGATGACCGGCTGCACCCGGCGCCGGCGGGCACGGACCCCGTCCGCCGGCGGCGACGGGAGATCCTCGACGCGGCCGAGGGCGGTGGCCGCGTATTCCCAGCCGTGCGGGCCGGCGAAGTCCACCACCTTGCGGGCCGCCAGGTTCGTCGTGAGCCGGGCCTTGGCCTCGTCGTCGATGGCCTTCCAGGCCGCGTCCGTCAGCGGGGCGTGGCCACGCAGCAGATGATTCACTCGCCCAGTCCCTTCAGGCTGCCAATTCCAAGAGATCCGTCGCCCAGCCCCGGCGCCGGGCTCGGTTCCATGGCCTGTTCCTCGACGTCCGTCACCGGGCCTTCGGTGAACAGATAGGTCCGCAGCTGGGTGTCCAGCACCGAGTCGTGCCGGCGCAGCCACTCCAGCGTCATCGCCGCGTGTTCCTTCTCCTCGTCGCGGTTGTGCGCGAGAACCTGCGCCAGCTCCGGGTCGGTGGCGGCGTCGACCCGCTGGTCATACCAGTCGACCGCCTCCAGCTCCTCCATCAGCGAGACGATCGCCCGATGCCGGTCGACCGTCCGTGGGGAGAGCTTCTCGGGCTGCTCGTGCAGCCCCATGCTTGAGTCGCCCATGGCGTCTGCCTACCACGCCACGGCCGGTCAACACCGCTGTCAGCGTACCGTTACTGGAGTGATCTCGATGCGGCGGTTGGCGGCCCGGCCTGCCGGCGTGCCGTTGTCGCCGACGGGCTCGCGGGAGCCGAACCCGGCGGCGCGGACCCGGTCGGCCGGCACACCCTTGCGGACGAGATAGTCGGCGGCCGTCTGGGCGCGGTCGAGGGAGAGCGCCTGGTTGAGCGGGGACGGGCCGGAGGTGTCGGTGTAGCCGCCGACGAGGACGGTGACCTGCCCAGCGCGCAGCACCTCGGCGATCTGGTCGAGCCGAGCTCGCGCCGCGGCGTTGAGCACCGAGCCGGCAACCGGAAAGGTCACTCCGTCGCTGCCGAGCGCCGCCCGCACCGCCGCCCGCTCCGCGGCGGAGGAGCCGGTGCCCGTCGCGGCGGAGCGACGGACGGTGAGCTGGTCGCGCACGGTCACGCCGGACACGGTGGCGCCAGCCGCGGACAGCACGGCGGCGGACAGCCGCTGCCCGGCTGCCGCGTCGGGAACACTACCCGCGACGGCTACCGTGGCGCCCCGCAGCGTCGCCGAATGGTCGCCTGGAACGCCCCGCAGCGCCGCGGCGAGAGCCGGTACCGCCTCGACGGGTGGCTCGGCGACGGCCGGGTCGACGCGGATCTGCCCGCGCACCGTGCCCCCCGCGGCGTCCGCGACGGCGGCGAGCAGCGACGCCCGGGCGGCCCGGTCCGGCACCGTCGCGTCGATCGACATTCCCGAGCCCGCAACGGCCAGCACCAGCGGCCGGGCCGGCTCGGAGGCGATCACCACGTCGTCGCCGAGCCGCGCCGAGGTGGTGCCTGCGACAGCCGCCGAGGCACGCGCCTGCTCGGCGGCGGCGGCGTTCGGGAACCGCCCCGTGACGACAGCCTCGCGCCCCTCGATGTGCACCTGCGCGTGGACGCCGCCCGCCGCCTTCACCGCAGCCGTCGCCCGCGCCGCCAGGTCCTCCTGGATGGGCCCGCGCCGCAGCGCGAACGCGATCAGGGCGAGCAGCAGCCACGCCAGCAGCAGCGACACGGCGAACGCCACCGGCCGGGGCCGGTTCAGGCGCGCCGCCAGGGACTGTGTCATCGGGGCTGGGCCATCGGATGAGACTCCGAATCGGGGAATCGGGGGAATCAGGCGCGGGCACCGACGACCACCCGTCGCACCGAGCCGCGGCACGCGGAGCCGTGGCACGCGGAACGGGACGGGAGCCATCGGGAGGGACGTACGAAGAAGGCGCGGCCAACCCGGCCGCGTCACAATGTTCGCACATCACCTCACGGTCGACATCACCGGGCCGCACCATCCGGCCATGCCGCAGAGGAGACCGGCCACCGCGCAGGTCAGGGCGCGTGCGGAGTCCTGCGGAGGTGGCGTTGCGGTGCCGCGCTGGTCGAGTCGCCCACGCACCCTCTGGCGGGACTGCGGCTCGTCGCCCCTCGCCCCTCACACCACCGCGCCTGGCCTCGTCCGACGGTCAGGCGGTTGATCGGGTTCGGCTGTTCCCGCGGGAACGCGACTTCTCGCCCTTGTGGTGATCGTCCTGGACTAACAGGAGCATTTGCGTCAAGGAAAAAACATCACCACCACACCACCCACCCTCACCACCCACCCTCACCACCCACGACCTCGACGCACTCATCCATGACACCGAGCCCGGGTAGCAGGATCACCGTGCGGGTGCGCTGTCGGGCCGGGGGGCCAGCTCCTGCCTGCCAGACGCATCCTGTTCGTCCCGGGCCGCAGCCGGCGCCGCGGTCGCGACGGTGCGGGCGGCTGGCACCGACGATGCGCTGGGCGCCTGGGCCGGTGGGCTGGACTGCATGTCCGCGGGCCGGGACGCCGCGCGCGGGTCCGTTGGGGCCTGTGGTGGAGTGGCGGGGCCTGTGGTCGCCGGACCGGTTGAGGCGGCCGGTCTGATCGTCCCGTCCAGCTCGTTTGCCGGCAAGGAGGCGCCCCGGGCGGTGGCGGCGATGGCAAGGCCTGGGCTGCCCGCGGTGGCAGAGTCCGCCTCGGTGGCAGAGTCCGCCTGGGTCGCCTCGAGTCCGGCCGGGGCCGGGGTGAGGGCGGGGCGGACGCGGGCGCGCAGACGGTGGAAGACGAGGGCGACGATGCCGGCGGAGACGCCGAGGACACTCCAGCCGGCGACGGCGTCGAGCAGGTAGTGGTTCGCCGTGGACATCACCACGAAGAAGGTCGCCGACGGGTACAGCACGCCGAGCACCTTCGTGACCGTGTGCCGCCCGTAGCGGACCAGCAGGAAGCCGCACCACAGCGCCCAGGCGCAGTGCAGCGACGGGAGGGCGGCGAACTGGTTGGTGAGGCCCTCCAGACCGTGCGGAGCGGCACTGGCGGAGCCGCTCCACCATCCCCACTTCTCGAAGTGGGACATGGTGTCGGTGTAGGGAGTGCCGGTGAGCAGGCGGGGAGGCGCGGTCGGGAACAGGAAGAAGCCGAGCAGGCAGATCAGCGTCGTGACGACGAGCGTCCAGCGGATCTGGGCGTAGTTGCGGGTGTTGCGCCGGTGCGTCCACACCAGCAGGCTCGGCGTCACGATGAAGTGCAGCGTCGCGTAGTAGTAGCAGCACACGATCGCTACCGGGGGGACGCTCTGCAGCCACCGGTTGAGCGACAGCTCGATATCGAGGTGCAGGAAGGTCTCGAGCCTCAGCAGGTCGTGGCCCATCCGCATCGCCTCGGCGATTGAGCCGCCGGCTCCTGACCTGGTTCCGGTGTACGAGTAGTACAGCACGGCCAGCATCAGCACCTCGACCCACCAGACCGGCAGACCGGTGGTCTGGTTGCGCAAGCGCCTCACAGTGCACCTCTCGAACGTTCCCGCAGCCCGCACACATCGGCGCACCGCCGCGGGCGCCACCCCCCGGTTCTCGGCGGCCCGCCTGTCATGGTTCCACTCAACAGCATGAGCTGGCGGGCTCGGCCACGGGCTCAACCCCATCACATCGCGCGTAGTACGGCGAACCGCCACCACCGGGTGACGGATACCCGACAGTTTCCTCCGTGGAACGCCGGACGGCGTGGCGGGCCCGGGCAGGGGTGCCGCCACGCCGTCCGCGTGGGCCGCTCGGCGCGCTCAGGCGCCGCCCGCCGCGACCGCGCGCGGTGCGGTGGCCGCCACCGGGGTGGCCGCCGCAC
>NZ_FZMO01000216.1 GCF_900197875.1 Frankia canadensis
GGTGCGCAGCATCGCCGAGGTCGCGGCCGCGGTGGCGTGGCTGTGCGGCGAGGAGGCTTCCTACGTCACCGGGGCGATCCTGGACGTGACCGGCGGCAGGTGAGCGCGGGTGGGTGAGCGGCGCCGGGCGCGGACCGGGCGCGCGCGGGACCGAGGGCCAGGATGGCGCTCAGCGATGCCGCTCGGGACGGAGGATCACGGTCGCGTCGGGGTGGCGGCGGGTGTAGCGCACCGCGGCGCGGCGGCAGGAGCCGCTGGCCCACTGCAGCGACCACTCGACGCCGACCAGGTCGAGCAGGGAGCGCAGGCGGCGTTCGAGCTCGTCGCGGGTCTCCTGCTCGGCGATCCGGGCGGCGCACATGACCGTCTCGACGCCGAAGGCGCAGTACACCCCGGCGGTCCAGCGCGCCCAGCGGGACCAGCGGTCCATCGCCGCGATCAGTACCAGGCGAGCGTCCAGCCGGGCCGCGAGGTCCGCCGCCAGCAATACGTCCGCCATATCCGCCACGTCACCGACGCGAAGGCCGACCACCACATGGCGGTCCGTCCGAACCTGCGACTGCGTTTTCGTGGGCTCCGCCCGTTCCACGTTTCCTCCCGCGGTGCCTTCCCGCTGCCGAACGCCTGTCGGTGTGGACGGGATTGTCTCGCTTCACGGCCTGCGATGTCGGGGTATCCGGCAGGTCATCAGTACCCCTCTTACCTCCAGATCATCTGCGCGGACCGTGATTGGGAGCGGATCGGGTCCAGCTGTCGACGAAAACCTCTGGATGCCGGTTCCACGCGTGCTCACGTGCCGTGCCCGTCGTTCCGTCGATTGTGGCGGTCCGAACCGGAAAGGGGAAGAGCAACATGGCATCCGGTGCGCTGGCGGGCCGCCACCACCAGGCGGGGTCGACCCGCCATGACCGAGCCGACGCGGCTGTTCACCTGAGGTGTCGCCGGGACATGCCGGCGCGCCGATTCGTCACCCGAGAGTGCGTGCGTACCGGCCCGGGAGTGCCGGCACGCACGCACGGGAACCGGGTTCAGAAAAGGAACCGAGTCCAGAACACGAATCGGCGACACATGCCGTCAGTTCTGCAGTGGCATCAGTTCGGCTGCGAACGCGTCCAGGAAGGCCGGCCAGTCATCTGGCGCGGCCGCCGGATGAACGACGAACTTGCTCACTCCGGCGGCGATGTACTCGCCGACCAGCGCCCGGGCCGCCGGCCAGCCGACGGGGAGGAGCCGGGCGGGGTCGACGTCCGGCGCGCGCTGGCGCAGCGCCGCCAGGCTCTGCGCCGACGGCGGTTCGGTGGCCAGCCGCAGGCTCACGCCGTAGTGGTCGTCGTCGATGACCCGTCCCGCCTCCTCGGCGGCCCGGCGGATCTCGGCGATGCCGGCGGCGGCCTGCTCGGGGCCGATCATGCTCGCCAACCAGCCGTCGCCGAGGCGGCCGATCCGGCGCAGCGCGGCCGGCGCGGCGCCGCCGAGCCAGATGTCCACCGGCCGGGCGGGCAGTTCGCCGATGCCGACGTCCTCAAGGTCGAAGAACTCGCCGTGGAAGGTCACCCGCGGTTCGCGCAGCAGCCGGCGCAGCACCGTCAGCGCCTCGTCGAACACGGCACCGCGCCGCCCGGGCGGCACCGGGTAGGCCGGGCGGTCCGCCGGCCGCGCGGGGCCGAGGCCGAACACCGGCAGCACGCGGCGCGGGGCGATCAGCGCCAGCGAGGCGAGCTGCTTGGCCAGCAGGACCGGGTTGCGCCCGGGCAGCACGGCGACACCGGTGCCGACCTTGAGCTCGCGGGTGCGGCCCAGCGCGAACGCCATCCCGCCGAGCGGGTCCACCGCGGGCGAGGACAGGTGCTCGGACAGCCACAGGGAGTCGACATCACGGTGTTCCAGCTGGTCGACCAGCGCCGGGAACGCCGCCGGCGCGACACCCCCGAGCCCGAACCCGATCCCGATGCGGACCTTCATCAGCCCTCCGTCCGGCGTGGCCCGACTCCGGACGCCGGGCTCGTCACCCTTCCATACTGGTTGTCAGGCGCCCACGATGCCGCCGTCCGCCAGGGCCGCGAGCTCGGCGCGCAGGCCGCCCGCGATCTCGGTGAGCAGGGGCTGGCGCAGGACCGTCCGGTGGTCGGCGAGGATCCGGTGGATGGCGGCCGGCCCGGTGAGCACGCCGCGCCATCCCTCGATCTCGTCGTGGTCGTCGGCGAGCCAGACGACGGTGCGCCCGGCGTAGGTGTGCGGGCGGTAGGTCATCGTCAGGATGCGGCCCTGGTTGTGGAACGCCTCGTAGCGGTGTGTCCCGCGGAAGCGGACGAGCCCGGTGAGCGGGAGCTCGACGAGCTGGCGCAGGCGGTCGGCGAGCACCCGCGGGCCGAGGGACGGGCCGTCGTTCGCCGCCAGCGGTCCCCGGCCGTCCGGCCCCGGAACGTCACCGGGACGGTCCGGGTGGCAGCCCTCGATCTGGCTCGTCGGGATGATCGCGCCGGACCGGGTCAGCCGAGCGGTCCCGGGCAGGTAGGTGTCGATCATGGCCAGCAGGGCGACCTCGTGGCCGGCCTGCCGCAGCATCCGGGCGACCTCCAGCGCGATCAGTCCACCGAAGGAGTGGCCGGCGAGCAGGTACGGTCCGGTCGGCTGGAGCAGCCGGATGTCGGCGACGTGCCGGCGGGCCGCGGCGGGCACCGACCAGTCCGGCAGGCCGCGGCGCTCCAGGGCGTGCGCCTGCAGGCCGTAGACCCGGCGTTCGCCGGCGAAGTGGCGGGCGAAGGGCAGCAGCGCGATCGCGGGCGCGCCGGCCTCCGCGAAGCAGAACAGCGGGGTCCCGGCACCCGTGCCGGTCAGCGGCACGACGGTCGGGTGGCGGTCCGCGTCGCCCTGGTGCGCCGCGAGAAGCGTGGCGAGGCCGGCCGGCGTGCGGGCGGCGGCGACGTCGGCCACGGGCACGACGAACCCGAACTCGTCACGCAGGATCGCCGCGAGCCGCTCGGCGGCGGCCTGCCCCCGCCCCGGGCCGGTCACCTCGTCGTGCGCCCCGACCGCCGGCACGCCGAGGGCCCGGCCCCACAGCAGTGACGCCGCCATCTCGTACGGGTCGTCGCCGTCCGGATCCGCCAGCGCCTCCCCCACCGGCGCGTCCGGCGCCAGTTCGGCCATCGCCGGCTCGGCCGTCGGCAGCTCCGCCGGCGTGGCCGGCACGGCGGCGTCCGCCTCGGGCAGCTGGTCGGCCGCTGACGTTCCCAGCAACGCAATCACCCCACAGGACTATGAGAAGGCCACATTGAACACCAGACGCTGACTAGCCCGACACGCCAGGAGGTGCCGGGCCCGCGTCCAGCCATTGACGGGATCGGATTCGGCGCCCACCGTGGACGCGTGGGTGATGTGGGCAAACCGGAACGGATCGTCGAGGACGAGCCGATCAGCTTTCCCGATGTCGAGCCGCTGACCATCCCGGCCGAACCGGTCGCACCGGCCGAACCGTCACGAGAGCCGGTGCCCGAGCCGGTGCCGGGATGAGTCTGCTCGGCTGGCGTCAGTGGGCGGTCGACGGCCACGGTCAGCTGCGCCCGGCGTGGACGCCGTGGTCTCCCTTTCCCCCGGGCATGCTGCTCTGGCGGGCCGATGGGATCACCGAAGCGCGCTGCCTGCTGATGGAGCGCCGCCGGATGGAACGCGGCCGGACGACGGAGCGCGACCGGGCGACCGACCACAGCGAGGCGAGAGAGCCCGGCCTGGCGAGAGAGCCCGGCCTGGCGACGGAGCCCGGCCAGACGACGGAGCCCGGCCTGGCGACGGAGCCCGGCCTGGCGACGGAGCACCGGCAGCCGGCGGAACACGGGCGGCCGGCGGAACCTGCTCTGGCCATGGAGCACGGGCGGGGCCTGGAGCTCAGCCAAGGCGTGGAGCTCAGCCAGGGCGCGGAGCTCAGCCAGGGCGCGGGGCACGTCCGGGTGCCGGATGAGCACTGTCTGTGCGGACTGTATGCCTGGCGCACGCCGGAGATCCTCGCGGCGGCCCGCCGGCCGCGGTGGACAGCATTGCCCTGCGTGGTCGGAGCGGTGCGGCTGGGTGGGCGGATCGTCATCGGCGAGCGTGGCTATCGAGCCGAGCGAGGCTTCCCGGTCGCGGTCGTCGACCAGGACGGCGTGGTTGCGCCCGAGTACCGAATAGCGAGATATCGCACGTTCTCAGCCCTGGTCGAGGAATGGTCACCGAACCCCGAGGCAGGCCCGTAACCTCGACCGATCCGTCATCGGCGAGGGCACAAGCCCCCGTGGCGGGTATCTCCTCCGGGCCCCACTTCGACCACGTGGGTCACGCTGCGCACCGCCGCCTTCGCTATTTGCCCTGAATTAAACGCGACGCGGCGGATATTGTCGCGAATGTTCCACGACCGCGGCCGTCCGACGGCGGACGCGCCGGGTCGCGGGGCGCGCGAGGGGGGGAACCGTCGTGACCAGCTCGGATATCAGAACCACCAGCGTTCGGACCTCGACCGCGTGGTCCGGCCTGTGGCGCGGCGCCGACGTGGCCCGTCCGCGCCGCCGCCGGCCGGCCGCCCTTCCCCTGGTCGCGCTCGGGTACCTCGCGCTGTCGTGCTGGCTGTTCCGGGCCGGATGGCGCCACCTCGGCGAGCTCACCTACGGCGGGAACGACGCCTACCTGTTCTCCTGGTTCCTGCGCTGGACGCCGCACGCGCTGGCCGGCGGCCTGGACCCGTTCGTCACCCACCGCATCAACGCCCCGGCGGGCACGAACGTGCTGTGGAGCACGCCGGTGCCGCTGCTCGGCCTGGTCGCAGCGCCGATCACCGCGCTCGGCGGCCCGGTGACGACCCTGACGGTGCTGCTGACCCTCGCCCCGGTGGCGAGCGGCCTCGCCCTGTTCGTCGCCCTGCGGCGCTGGGTGCGCGACGGGCCGGCCGCGCTCGCCGGCCTGCTCTACGGCTTCGGCCCCTATCTGGTCGGGGCCTCCTACGGGCATCTGCACCTCGCGTTCGCCCCGTTCCCGCCGCTGCTGCTGATGCTGCTCGACGATCTGGTGGTGCGCGGGCGGTCGCCGCGGCGCACAGGCGTCCTGCTCGGGCTCGTCGTCGCCGGCCAGGCGCTGGTCGGGGAGGAGGTCCTCGCCACGTCGGCGCTGGCGGCGGTCATCGGGCTCGGGGTGCTCGCCGCCTGGCATCGCGACCAGGTGCGCGACCGGCTGGGCCCGGCGCTGCGCGGGTTCGCGACGGCGGGGCTGGTCGCGGTCGTGCTGCTGGCCTGGCCGCTCGGCGTGCAGTTCCTCGGGGCGCAGCGGGTGCACGGCTCGATCCAGCCGTCCGGTATCGCCGTGAGCGATCTGTGGACCTTCCTCACCCCGACGCCGATGCAGCGGCTCGCGCCGGACTCCTCGGTGCGCGGCAGCCTGCGCTTCACCGGCAACGCGGTGGAGGTCGGCGGGTATCTGGGCCTGCCGCTGGTGCTGCTGTCGCTGGCCGGCGCGATCGGCGCGCGGCGTCATCCGCTGGTCCGGGTGCTCGCCCCGCTCGGCCTGGTGATGGCGGTGCTGTCCCTCGGCGACCACCTGCACGTCGGCGGGCGGGTTACCGGCATCCCGCTGCCGTGGCTCGCCGGCGAGCGGGTACCCGTGCTGCGCAACGCCCTGCCGTCCCGGTTCGCCCTGTACGTGATGCTGTGCGTGGCGGCCGTCGCGGCCGTCGGCCTGGACCGGCTGGCGGACCGCTGGGCGGGCCGGCGAGCGGGCGGGCACCGCGGACCGGGGACCGTCCGGTCGGGAGCGCTGACTCTGGCCGCCGGCGTGCTGACGGCGGGCGCGCTGGCCGCGCTCGTGCCGGCACCGCTGCTGACCACACCGGCCCGCACGCCGGCGTTCTTCACCGGTGACGGCGTACGCCAGCTGCCGGCGGACGCGCTGACCCTCGTCGTCCCGTACCCGCGCCCGACGCGGGCCGAGGCGATGCTGTGGCAGGCGCGAGCGGACTTCCGGTTCGTGATGCCCGGCTGCTACTGCACCGTCCCGGGTCCGGACGGGCGGGCGGCGTTCCACGGGCCGGGTGACGCGCTGACCACCGCGCTGATCGACGTCGACGACGGGACGACGAGCGCGACGGCCGCCGCCGGGTCCCCGCCGGTGCGGGCGGCCTACGCGCGCCTGGACCCGGACGCCGTCGTGCTGGGCCCCACCCACCGGTCGGATGAGCTGCGCTCGCTGCTCGCCAGTCTGGTCGGCTGCGCGCCACGGCACGTCGAGGGCGTCGATCTGTGGCTGCCGGACCGCTGTCGCTGATCGGACATCTCGCTTCCTTCCAGGTGACCGCCCGCCGGCCGGTCCCCCGCGAGAAGCTGACGGCAGCGGCGACCTACGATTCGGCGTCGACCCTTCGAGCGGGGGAGGACGCGCGGTGCCGACGCAGCACCCGGGTGGGC
>NZ_FZMO01000262.1 GCF_900197875.1 Frankia canadensis
ACCCCGACCCCCACGGCCACGGGCTCGCCTGCGATCCCGCCGGATCTGGCCGACGAGGGGGCAGGCGCGGGGGACGCGGGTGCCATCACCACGACCAAGTCGGCGCAGGGCGGGAACTGCCTGTCGCTCGACCGGGCGGGCGAGGTGCCCATGCGGCTGCGGATCAACACGAAGTGAGCGCGCGGCGCGCACCGGCGCGGACCGGGGAGGATCCGCTCCGACACCTGGCGATCCTCGCGGCCACGGTTGCCGCTGCGCTGGTCGCGGCCCTGTTCGGCTGGTCCCTGTGGCTGCCCGATCCGCCGGGCTGGTGGACCTCGTTCGCCGTCGTCCTCGGGGCTGTCGTCGCCAGTACCCTGATCGCGGCCGCGTTGGTGTGGCAGCCCCGGCCGCGAGATGCCTCGCCGCGGGCCCCGCACCAGCAGCAGGTCGAACCGGATGACTGGCCGACCGAGGTCGGGACCGTCGCCGGGGCTCCGTTCTCCCCGCCGGCCGGCAGGGCGGGCTCTGTCGGTGGCACACCCGTCGGCGCGTCCGCTGGTGCTTCTGGCGGTGCTTCCCGCGGCAGCTCTGGCGGCGACTGGTGGAACAGAGGCGCCCCGGCGCCGGCGGCGCGCGAGCTGGTGCGCACGACGCCGGTCCGCGCGGCGCCCCGCGATCTCGCTCGGCTGGGTGAGGCTCCCCGCATCGTGCAGTGCCCGCGGTGCGGCGCGTTCCGCGTGGACGTCAGGTCCGGTGACCCCAGGCCCGGTGACGCGGCGAACGGTCCTGTCGGACACATGTTCCGGTGCCGCGTCGACGGCCACGAGTGGACCTGGCAGCCGGGCAGCGCCTGGCCCGCCACCGTCGTCGCGAGCCGCCGGCGGCGCTCCCGATGACCCCGCTCCCGACGCCCCCGCGCCCGTTGACCCCGCGCCCGTTGACCCATGACCAGGACGGATGATCCATGTACGAGCAGACCTTCTCCCGCGCGAACCCCGGCTGCATCGTGTTCCTGCTGGACCGGTCCGACTCGATGAAGCAGCCGTGGCAGTCCAGCGGGGGCACCCTCGCCGAGGGCGCCGCCCGTGCGGTGAACAAGATCCTGCTCGACCTGTGCGTGAAGTCCGCGAAGGAGGTCGGCGGCCGGGCCCGGCACTACTTCGACGTGGGCGTCTTCGGCTACGGCGCCTGCCCGGTGGCGGGTGGCGAGGGTGTCGAGCCGGCGCTGGGCGGGCAGCCGATCGTGCCGATCCCGCAGGTGTTCGACAGTCCGCTGCGGGTCGAGGCGCCGCGCGGCGGGCCGGACGACGAGACGGTCGACGCCGTCGCGGGCTCCCGGCTCCCGGTCTGGATCGAGCCGGTGTTCGGCTACCGGACGCCGATGTGCCAGGCCATCGCGGCGGCCGGCGAGCACGTCTACGGGTGGGCGGCGAACCATCCCGACTCGTTCCCGCCGATCGTCATCAACATCACCGACGGGATGGTCACCGACAGCCCGTACGACGGCGCCGACCTGACCGAGTGGGCCGCCCGGCTCACCTCGATCGAGACGCGGGACGGCCGGGCGCTGCTGTTCAACATCTTCCTGTCCCCGCGGCTCGCCCCCGAGGTGCTGTTCCCGACCACCGCCGCCGGGCTGCCCGAACCGGGACCGGACCTGTTCGGGATCTCCAGCGTGCTGCCGTCGTCGATGGTGGCGAACGCGCGCGGCGCCCGGGTGGAGATCGCCGACGGTGCCCGCGGGTTCGTGTTCAACGCCGGTCTCGCCACCCTCGTCTGGTTCCTGGAAATCGGCACCAGGGTCGCGGACGTCCGGGACAGATAAGGGACGGAGAGACGAGTCGATGATCCTCGCCTGCTCGACCTGCTTCGCCCTGGAGAAGCAGGGCAGCGCCCCGCTGGAATGGGAGGACGCCGCCGCCTACCACGACGGCGACCCGGCCGCGGGCGTGGAACCCCGGTTCGTGGTCGTCGACGGCGCGACCGAGGCCTACGACGCGATCCGCTGGGTGGAACACCTGGTTGCGTCGTTCGTCGCACACACCGGGCCGGCGATCACCCACGACGCGTTGGGCGTCTGGTTCGAGCAGGTCCAGCGGCTGTGGGCGGCCGAGGCACCCGCCCGGTTCGCGACGGTCATCGAGCGCCACAAGTTCCTCACCGAAGGATCGTTCGCGACCTTTCTGGGCTGCCGACTCGCCGACCTCGACGGGCCCGGCGCCCGCTGGGAAGCCGCCGCGCTCGGTGACACCGTGCTCTTCCACATCCGCGACGGTCGGCTGCTCAGCCACTTCCCGCCGATCGGCGTCGACGAGTTCGGCCTGTCGCCCGCCGGTGTCGGCACCCGCCCGGAGGCGCTCGACCCGATGCTGCGGGACCTGGAGCTGGGCGCCGGCGAGGTCCGCGCCGGCGACGTGCTCTTCGTCGCCACCGACGCGCTGGCCCAGTGGCTGCTGGTCGAGGCCGCGCGCGACGAGTCGTCGCTGTGGTGGGCGCTCGCCGCGCTCGACCACGACGCGGCGTTCGCGGCGATCGTCGCGGACCAGCGTGCGGCCGGTCGGCTGCACAACGACGACGTCACACTGCTGCGGGTGCGCCTGCTCACCGAGGCGCCCGGGGATCTGGTGATGTGCCTGTGACCACCCGCCGATCGGCCTCCCGCCCGCCGGACCGCCCGGCCGGCCCGGCCTCCACCCGCGAGTCGCCCGCCTACCCGTCCGCCGAGGACTACATCCGGGCCGTGCAGCGGCCCGACGTCGTGTTCGACCGGCCCGACCTCGCCGCGGCCACCTTCGACACACACCCGATGCTGGGCATTCCCGTCCCCGCCTCGGGCAGCACCGCCGTCGTGTTCCGCGCGACGGTCGGCGGCACCCCTCAGGCGCTGCGTTTCTTCACCCGCGACGACGCCTCCACCCAGCAGCGGTACACGGCGCTCAACACCTGGTTCACCGAGCGCGGCCTCACCGGCGACGTCGCGGCCTGCCAGTGGGTGGAACGGGCGATCCTCGTCAACGGTCAGCGCTGGCCGATGGTCCAGATGGAATGGGTCGCGGGCCGCCCCCTCGACCAGCACGTCGAGGACCTCGTCGACGACGACAACCGCGATGCGCTGGCCACCCTCGCCGGCGCATGGCGCGACCTGCTGCGCCGAGCCCAGGCCGCCCGCTTCGCCCACGGCGATCTGCAGCACGGCAACGTGCTCGTCGACGACACCGGCCGGCCCCGGCTCGTCGACTTCGACAGCTCGTGGATCGCCCCCTTCGAGGGCCTGCCGCCACCGTCCGAGGGCGGCCACCGCAACTACCAGCCCGAGAACCGGGTCTGGGGCCCGTGGATGGACACCTTCCCGGGGCTCGTCATCTACCTGTCGCTGCTGGCGCTCGCCCGCGAACCAACCCAGTGGGACCAGCTCAACGACGGCGAGAACCTGCTGTTCGGACGGCGCGACTACCAGCCGCCGCACCAGACCCAGGCATGGACGCGCGTCGACCGGCTGCACGACCCGGAGATCGACCGCCTCGCCGCCCGGCTGCGCGCCTGCTGCGCTCCGGACTGGACGGCCAGCACCGACCTGGAAGCACTGCTCCAAGCCCCCCTGCCCTGGTGGACGCGCACCACCGCCACCACCACCGCCACCACCGCCACCTCTGCCACCTCAGCCGCCTCCGCGGCCTCCACGCCTCCCGTCCCTCCGGCTCCCGCTCCCGCGCGGCCGTCCCGGCTCGACCAGACCGGCGGCGCCAACGCGTCGCCCTGGCCCGACGTTCCCACCACCGTCGGCGCGTCACCCGCCCCTCCCCAGCCGGGAGCCACCTGGTGGCAGCAGACAGGCGGTTCCACCCCGCCTCTCTCACCGCCAGCGCGGACACAGGCGGCCCCGGCGGGCACCCCGACGGCGTCGCCGCCCGCGCCGCCTGCGGGCGGTTCCCCATCGGCGACCCGCGCCGGACGGGGAAACCGCGGGAGATCGGCGGGCGCCGCCGGACCGGGTCCCGCTGCTGGCCGGGGCAGGTCCGCGGGGAGGGCGCTGCGCGCACTCGGCCGGGCCCTGCCTGTCGCGGTGGTGGCGATGGCGGTCTGGGCTGTCCTCGTCGGCGCGCTCAGCCCCGCGCTGGGGCTGGCGGGCGCCGCGGCGTTCGCCCTGGTGCCGGTGCTGCTCGTCCTGTTCCTTTTCGCGATCCGAGCGCGGCGCCGACGAGGACCTCCGGGGGGAACGTGATGTCCAAGCCAGGGCAACAGCCAGAGCCTCAGTCACAGCCGGTGCGGATGTTCGGTCCGTACCGGATCGAGGCGCCGCTCGGGCGCGGCGGGATGGGCGAGGTATACCGGGCGTACGACACCGGCCAGCAGCGGATGGTGGCGCTCAAGGTGCTGCTGCCGGGTCTGGCCGGCGACCCGCAGTACACCGAGCGGTTCCGCCGGGAATCCGCGATCGCCGCCCGGCTGCGCGAGCCGCACGTCATCCCGATCCATCGCTACGGCGAGATCGACGGCCAGCTCTTCCTCGATATGCGCCTCGTGGAGGGCGCCCATCTGGGGGCCGTCCTCCGTGACGGACCGCTCGACCCGTCGGTCGCCGTCGGCGTGGTGGAACAGCTCGCCGCGGCACTGGACGCCGCACACGCCGACGGGCTGGTGCACCGCGACGTCAAGCCGTCCAACGTGCTGTGCGCGGGCCGCGCTCGCCCGACCGACTTCGTCTACCTGGTCGACTTCGGGATCGCCCGCTCGGTCGACGGCGCCGGCATCACCACGGACGGCGAGATGATCGGATCGATCGAGTACATGGCACCCGAACGATTCGGGTCGACGCGGCTCGACCACCGCTCGGACGTCTACTCGCTCGCCTGCCTGTTCTTCGAGTGCCTGACCGGCCGCCGGCCGTTCGTCGCGGCCGAACGGCTCGGCGTGATCCGCGCCCATCTGCAGGATCCGCCACCGACGCTGGCAGCCGCGCGACCCGGGCTGCCCCCCACCCTGGACGACGTCCTCGCCCGCGGCCTGGCGAAGGACCCGTCCGACCGCCACCCGTCCGCATCCGCCTTCGCCGACGCGGCACGCGAGGCCCTCCAGACGGTGCCCCCAACCCCGTCC
>NZ_FZMO01000447.1 GCF_900197875.1 Frankia canadensis
CGAGGGTGCCGGTGCCGCCGGTGATGAGGACGGTCCCCTCCGGATCGAACAGCGGACCTTCCGCCTCGGCCGGCTCCACCCGTGCCAGCCGGGGGACGCGGATCTGCCCGTCGCGCACGGCGAACTGGGGCTCGCCGGTGGTCAGGCCGTCGAGCAGGAGCGTGGCCGACGAGCGCGGGTCGCCATCGAGCGCGAGGTCGGCGAGCACGAAGCGATCCGGATGCTCCGCCTGGGCGGAGCGGATCAGACCCCACAGGCTGGCCTGCGCGAGGTTCCCGATGATGCCGTCGGCCGCGGTGGCGCCGCGGGTCACCACGACGAGGCGGGAGTCGGCGAACCGGTCCTCGGCGAGCCACTGCTGGACAAGCCGGAGTGCCGCCTCGGCGTTGCTGTGCGTGGTGGCCACGACGTCGTCGAGGTCGGAGCCGACCTCCGCCGGGTCGAGGCCGCCGGTCGCGGCCGGGAAGACCGCGGGACTGACGACGACGGTCGCGGGCACGGGCTCGCCGGCGGTGAGGGTGGCGGAGAGCGCGTCCAGGTCCAGGTAGGTGCTCTCGCCGGGTAGGGCGAGGCCGGCCCAGGTGTCCTCGGTGCCCAGGAGCACGGCGAGGGTGCTGGTGGGGTGCACCGGTCGGTGGCCGCCGGGAAGGGGAACCCACTCCAGCCCGAACAGCGAGTCGCGCAACGGCCCGGCGTCACTCAGCCGGTCCAGCGAGATCGCCCGGAGGGCCAGGGTGTCGACGGCGGCGACCGGTGCTCCGGTCGTGTCCGCGAGCAGGACGCTCGCCGTGTTCGGACCGGTCGGGGTGAGCCGGACCCGCAGCGCGGTGGCCCCGGTGGCGTACAGGGTGACGCCCGACCAGGAGAAGGGGACGCGGGGGCCCACGTTCTCCTCGGCGTCGGTGTCGGCGTCGCTCGACTCGTCGGCGACGAGCACCAGAGGGTGCAGGGCGGCGTCGAGGAGCGCGGGATGGATCTCGAAGTTTCCGGCGTCGGAGGCGAGGTCCTCACTCAGGCGCACCTCGGCGAAGATCTCGTCGCCTAGGCGCCACGCGGCCTGTAGTCCCTGAAAGGCCGGGCCGTACTTGTAGGAGCGTTCGGCGAGGCGTTCGTAGGCGCCGGTCAGGTCGATCGGCTTGGCTCCGGACGGCGGCCAGGCCGTGAGGTCGAACGAGGCTGGCTGCTCGGTGCCGGGTGTGAGGGTGCCGGTGGCGTGGGTGGTCCAGGGGGTGTCGGGG
>NZ_FZMO01000272.1 GCF_900197875.1 Frankia canadensis
ACGAGGCCGACGAAGACGCCGGCGGCGATGTCGGTGACGCGAGATCGCGCGCGGATGAGGACGGAGGCGATGATGATGCAGACGAGGCCGACGAAGACGCCGGCGGCGATGTCGGTGACGTAGGTCGAGACCGTGTGCTGCCACGTCGGGTCGACGACGACCTTCGGGTTCACCTTCTTCGTCGGGTCGTCGGGGCGGACGACACCGGCGAGCGTGATGCGGTTCAGGTCGGCGACCGAGGACATGGAGGCGAAGCCCCAGCGGGCCGGCGCGACGTAGGCGACCTGCTCGAGGCCGACAGTGCCGTGGACCGGCACGATGCCGCCACTGAAGATCAGCTGGCCCATGGTGAGCAGGACCAGCAGCGGCATCGTCTTGTCCGCGTTGTCGACCATGGCCGAGATCAGCAGGCCGAGCATGGCGGAGGACAGCGAGACGACGATGACGGCGAGCAGCATCGGAAGCAGCGAGTTCGGGCCGATGAGGGCGTCCTTCGGCGTTCGCCCGGCGAGGCCGATCAGGGTGAAGGGGATCGCCTGCGCGACGGTGATGAAGGTCAGAACGAGCACCTTCGACCCGATGTACGCCGTGCGGGACAGGCCGATGGCTCTCTCTCGGCGATAGATCGCCCGTTCCTTGACGATCTCTCGGACGGAGTTCGCCATGCCCATGAAACAGGCACAGAGCACCATGATCAACAAGATCGTGGGGCCGTCGGAGTTTGGTGAGAACTGTTTGGCCTGGTCGGCTGTGAGTTCGAAGTTTCCGCCGATGGCTCTGGGGATCAGCCCGAGCAGGAACGGGAAGGCGATGATGAGCCGTAGGTAGGACTTGTCCGACGCGACCACGGCCATGGTTCGTCGACTCAGTGTGACGAGCTGCGAGGCGACGGACTGCTGCCGCAGCGACGGCAGCTCCTCCGGCGCCGGGCGGGCCGACGGCGCGGTGATCGACGCGGGGACGAAGTAGCGGGAGTTGCGGAAGCGGGCGGCCGACTCGGCGCCGGGCGTCGCCTCGAGGTTGAGGAAGACGTCGGGGTAGTCGCGCTTGCCGAAGAAGGACAGCGCGTCCTGCGGCGGGCCGAAGTAGGCGACGTAGCCGCCGGGCGCGAGGACGAGGATGTAGTCACACAGGTCGAGCTGGGCGACACTGTGGGTGACCACGATGACCGTCCGGCCGTCGTTCGCGAGCTTACGAAGCGACTCCATGACGTTCTTGTCCATGCCCGGGTCGAGGCCGGAGGTCGGCTCGTCCAAGTACAGCAGGGTCGGCCGGGTCAGCAGCTCCAGGGCCACCGAGGTCCGCTTGCGCTGGCCACCAGAGAGCCTCGAGACCTGGGTGTTCGCGTGCTGGGTGAGGCCGAGCTCGGCGAGGACCTCGTCGACCCGGTTACGGCGCTCGACCTTGGTGACGTCCGGCGGGAAGCGGAGCTGGGCACCGTACTCGAGGGCCTTGCGGACCGTGAGCGAGGTGTGCAGCAGGTCCTCCTGCGGCACGTAGCCGATGCGGCGGCGCAGTTCGTCGTACTCGGAGTAGAGGTCCCGGCCCGCGTAGCGGACGTTGCCCTTGTCCGCGGGGCGGAAGCCGGTCAGCGCGTTGAGCAGGGTCGACTTGCCGGCACCGGACGGGCCGACGACACCGAGCAGCGCGCGGCCGGGCAGCTTGAACGTCATGTCGTGCATGAGCTGCTTCTGGCCGGCGAAGACGTTGAGGTTGTCGGCCTCGAAGCTGACGTCACCGGAGTCGATGTACTCGACGAGCTGATCGCCCTCGAGCTGGAAGATGTGGTGACCGACCGCGATGACGTCGCCCTGGTTCAGGTTCGTCCGGTTGATCCGGCGACCGTTGACGAAGACGCCGTTGGCGGAGTCGAGGTCGGCGATCTGGACGCCGGAGCGGCCGATGTAGAGCTCGGCGTGCCGGCGGGAGGCGAGCAGGTCGGTGATGACGACGTCGTTGTCGCGGGCGCGGCCGATCGACATCGTGCCCTGGCGCAGGCGGTAGGTGGTGCGCCGCTCGTGCTCCTGTTCGAGGCTGGTCAGGCCGGAGGAGCGCTCGTCGTGGCCCCGGTCGCGGTCGTCGCCGTAGTCGTCGTAGTCGCGGCCGCGCTGCGCCGGGCTCGTCGGGCCCTGGTGCGCGGGGCGGCCGCCGCGGCCGCCGGTCGGGCGGGGCGGGGTGTAGCCGGCGGCGTTGGGCAGCATCGTCTGCATGTCGTAGCCGGGGTCGTAGGCCGGCTCGTCGACCGGGCCCCGGCCCTGCGGGAACTCGGGGTGGACGACGACCTCGGGACCCGTCGGCGTGCCGAGGTGGAAGCGCAGCTCACCGTCGACGGCGACGGCCTCGGGCATCCGCTGCCCGTCGAGCCAGGTGCCGTTGGAGCTGATGTCGCGCACGACCCAGCCGCTGCCGGTCTGCTCGAGGAGGAGGTGACGGCGGGAGACCCGGGAGTCGGCGATGACGTAGTCGGCGGTCCGGGCGCGGCCGATGATGAACTGGGCCTCGGCCGGCACGGTGGCCGCACCGGCCTCGGTGACGACTCTCAGGAAGGTCGTCTGCACGTGTTTCCCCCTTCGCGACGGGACGCTGGCCGGGATGTCCCGCCGAACTCCACCTTGTCACCAAGTCGAGCGTTGCCGTTGCCATCAGGTCGAGCGATGCCGTTAGGTCTGGCGATGCCGTTGGGTCGAGCCTTGTCACCGGATGATGCGTTGGCGCCGGATCGTGCGCCACCGCCAGGTCGTGCGCTGCCACAGGGCCAGGCGGCGGTGCGACGTCGAACGGTCACGCGGGTTGACCGATCATGCCGGATGTCCGATCGTAGCGTCGCGGGATGACCTTGATCCACCCCGGGGGATGGTTGGCGTCGAGTCGATCTGCGCCCGCGCCTGCACCGCGTTCGACCTGTGGACATCTTTCGAGTTCCCGCCGCCTCGTGATCTGGATGTTCCGGTTGCTCCGCACGGGCCCGCCCGCTGGAGCCGGGTCGTCCCCCCCGGTGCGGCGACCGCGCCACGGAGGCGGCGACGATGCTGACGCGCGCCTCCCGAGCGGCACCCTATGAGAATGCCGGCCGACGATCCCCGGCAGTGGCATCTGTCGCCGATCCGACCGCAGGGGTGACGGGGCACGGCGCGTCAGGGAGCCGTCCGCACCCAACCGATCCACACCAGCAGCCCACGGAACCCCGAAGCACCTGCCTCCCACCCGGGAAGTGCCTGCACAGGCGCCCTGGGCATCGCCCCGGCGCGGTCGCGAACGGTGGACGTCGACGCCCGACCCGACGCTCCCGGACGGAGCCGGCGGCCCGCGGCGACGCCCCCGCCGGCCACGACGGCACGGCCCGTCGCCGCCCGGGAACGGCCGGACCCCGGCGCGATATGTGGTACGAATCATGCCCGCCCGGGGAGATCGCCCGGCAGCGGGCCGCGATCACCCGTCACTGAGCCGTACGGGCCGCGGGCGCGTCCGCCCAGCCGGGACGCGATCGCCCGCGAGCACGTCACGCCGGCGGGAGGACGACGTCCTTGGCGGTCGCGGTGAGGGACAGCCCGTTCGCGTTCGTGGACGCCTGCACGACGCGCAGGCTGAACGGCAGGCCGGACACCGGGATCGGCAGCGACGGCAGCAGTGATCCGCCGGGAAGGGGGATGGTGAAGTTGAGCGCCCCCTTCAGCCTGATCGAGGACGGCGCCAGCGTCAGCATGTTGTTCGTGACCCCGAAGGTGATGACGCCGCCCACCTGCTGGGCCCCGAAGCCGGGGATGTCCGCGATGCCGCTGACCTCGACCCGCTTGCCGCCGTCGACCGGGGTGACCGTCATCTTGCCCGGCTGCCTGGCAAGGTAGGCGTTGAGGTCGGCGTAGGTGATGCCGACGGTGGCCTTCACCGAGTCGACAGGTACCTCGCCCACGTTGTCGCTGATGGCGTCACCGAACGGCACATGCAGGCCCTTGAGGTGGGCCTTGACCGAGGAGATCTTCGGGCCGGGGGTGGCGATGCCCTCGATCCCGACGCCGATGTCCTTGTACTTGCCGAACAGCACCTGGGTGAGGAACGGGAAGCCGCCGATGCTGACGTCGGTCACCGTCGGCACCGGGTCGCCCGGCTTGAGGTTCTCACCGATGGACGCCACCACCTGCTTGCGCATCTGGTCCTTGGCGACGGCCACGCCGATGCGGTCCCCGACGACGAACAGGACGACGAGGACGACGAGGACGATCGCCAGCACGCGGCGCCGGCGGCGGCGCGGCGGACGGCCGGGCGCCGCGGCGCCGGGCCGTCCGCCCTGGGCGGCGCCGGGCGGCGGCTGCTCACCGGACGGGCCGGCGGCGGGTGGCTGGCCGTACGCGGCCTGCTGCTGCCCGCCGTAGGGCGCCTGCTGCCCGTACGCGGACGGCTGGCCATAGGGGGCGGCTGGCTGGTCGTAGGCGGCCTGCTGGTCATAGGCGGCTGGCTGGTCATAGGCGGACTGCTGGTCGTAGGCCGCCGTCTGGCCATGCCCGGGCCAGCGGTCGTCGGGGCGGAACGTGGCGGACTCGGCGTCGGTGTCGGCCCCGGGCTCGGGCCGGACGGTCCCCGGCCACGGGGCGGCCGGGTCGGCGGGGGCCCGTCCGCCACCCGCCTTGCCCAGGCGCACCGCGGAGCCGCCGCCCGCGCCCCGGCCGCGATCGATCGCCGTCGTGCCCTCGTCGGTCTCCCGAGGGACGGGCCGGTCCGCACCGGCGCCGCCACGGGGGACCGCGGCCGTCCGCTCCGTCGGCGCCGCGCCGGGCCGGCCCGCGCCGCCGGGGCCCGCGGGGGCGTCGAGCGGGCGGCCAGGGCGGAACGAGTCCGGGGG
>NZ_FZMO01000265.1 GCF_900197875.1 Frankia canadensis
GACCGCCGCCTCAACGTGGTCATCGGCACCGGCCAGCCGGCCGCCGACAACACCCCGCGCCAGCTCGCGTTCGTCTTCGCCGACGGCCGCTACCGCGGCACGGACACGAAGGATCCCAGCGCGCACGTCGCCCTGCGCAACCAGCGCAACGACCACGAGGTGACGTTGCGGTACGACACCTACAACCCGCAGGACCCGATCGGCTCCCCCTCAGGCCACGCCGACGTCCGTTTCCGCTGGACGGGAACGAACTTCAGCACGCTCGACCCGATCCCCACCACCGACCCGCAGGCCGCCGACAGCCGCCGGTGAGACGCCCCTGCGTGTCCCGACGGCGCCTGCGACCGGGCGCCGTTCGCGGGTGGTCGGCGACGGGCCGCCGGACGCGCCCGCCGGAGGCCGCCCCGCCGGCGGCGCGCCCGTCACCCCGGGACCAGCCGCATCTGGATGGCCTGGAGCATTATCGTTTCACCCGGGATGTGCCCGGCTCCGGCCGCGGCGCGCAGAGGGGACGAGCCGTCCGAGCGGATCCGCCGGTGGACCGGCCGGGGCCGAGGGTGTGGGTCGGGTTCCCGGCGCGGTGCGGAGTCCTGGCGTGGTGATCGAAGGAGTGACCATGTCGGCGCAGGTCGGGCGGGACGGTGAGCGGGCCCGGCGACGGCCGGGTGCCCGTCGCCGGGCTCGGGCCGCCCGGGCGTCCTCACGCGGCCGGGCGGGGCGATGCTGACTCCGCTGGTCGACGACGACCCCCGCCAGGTCGGCCCGTTCGCCATCCACAACCGGATCGGCGCGGGGGGGATGGGCACGGTCTATCTCGGCTTCAACGCCGAGGGCCGGGCCGCGGCCGTCAAGGTGCCCGACGCCCGGTTCTCGGACGACCCGGAGTTCCGCGAGCGGTTCCGCCGCGAGGTCGCCGCCGCCCGGCGGGTCCACGGTCGCGCGGTCGCCGCCGTCCTCGACGCCGACCCCGAGGCCGCCTCCCCGTGGCTGGCCACCGAGTACGTCGAGGGCACCAGCCTCGCCGACGCGGTGCTGCGCCACGGCCGGATGGAGGAGCGTCTGCTGCACGGCTTCGGCGTGGGGCTCGCCGACGCCCTCATCGCGATCCACGCCGCCGGCGTCGTCCACCGTGACCTCAAGCCGTCGAACATCCTGCTGGCCTGGGACGGCCCCAAGGTGATCGACTTCGGGATCGCCCGTGCCACCGGCGTCCCCAGCCACACCCGCACCGGCATCCTCATCGGCACGCTCGCCTGGATGGCACCCGAGCAGCTGCGCGGGGAGCGTGCCGGCCCGCCGGCCGACATCTTCGCCTGGGGGGCCTGCGTGACGTACGCGGCCACCGGCCATCCGCCGTTCGCCTCGGAGGAGGCCGACGTGCTGACCCGGATGCGCGAGGACCGCCCGCCGGACATCGTCGGCGTTCCCGACGCGCTCGTCCCGCTCGTGCGCGCCGCGCTGGCCCGCCGCCCGCAGGACCGCCCGAGCGCCGCCGATCTGGTGCGCCGGCTCGTCGCCGATCCTCAGGTGCGCACGCCCGCGGACGCCGACCGGGTCGCCGCGCAGGCCCTGACCCCCTGGCAGGCCCGCCCACCGCTGGGCTCCCTCGACGAGGCGGCGGCCGGCCTCGATCCCGACCGGCCCGACCAGCCGACCCACCCACTGGCGCTGCGCCCCACCCCTCCGCCCGGCGGCGACCGCTCCGTCGGCACCATGCCCGTGCCGCGCTGGGCGGGCCCGGAGGGCGACAACCCGCCCGGTGTCGCGGGCGCCGCCCCGGCCGCGCCGAGGCCTCGCGGCGTCCCGACGCCGGCGACGGAGCGCACCGAGCCCCGGGGAGGGGCGGTCGCGACCCGCCTCGCGCCCGCCGCCGTGGCTCTCGCGCGCGGCGCGGCGCCGGGACGCGTGAACCCGGGCGGCCGTGGTGCGGGAGCCGACCTCGACGGCGCGCTCCTCGACGACGACCGGTCCGCCGAGGCCGGCCGGCCCGCCGGCGGCGGGCTCCTCGAGGACGACGGGCATCTCGCCGACGGCGGTCCCAGACAGGGCGCCGGTCCCAGACAGGGCGGCGGCCCCAGGCGGGACAGCGGGTCCGGACGGCCGGGCGTGGCGGGATGGGGCAGCGCGGCGCTGGAGGCGACGTTCGGCTGGCTGCCCGCGCCCTGGCGGCGGGCCGCGCCGCTGGCCAGTGGCGCGCTGCTGGTCATGCTGGTGGCCGGCATCGTCGCCGCCGTCCTCGCGTCGTCCGGCGGCGGCAGCGAACCGCAGGTGGAACCGACCCCGACCCCCGCGCAGGACCGCACACCCGCGGGCACGTATCCCCCGCCGCCCGGCCCCGGTACCGATATGCCATGGATACCCGGGGGCGTCGCCCACGGGACCGCCGCACCACCGCCGACCGCCGGGTCGCCGCGCGGCGGCAGCCAGCCGGAGACACCAGAGGGTGACCCGACCCCGCTCACGCCGAGCCCGCAGCCGGGGACCGTAGAGCCGACCCCGACCTCGACGGAACGGCCCTCGCCGACGTCCGGAGCCTCCCCGACCGGCGGGCCCACCCCCTCGCCGACCGGGTCGGCTCAGGCGCCGCCGACCGGCTGCCCGACGGCGGCCCCGAACGGGCCGGGCACACCCCCGCCGCCGGTCTGCTGACGGGCCACACCGCCCGCGCGGGAACTCCGGTCCGTCACGGCGGAGCACCGGCTGACGGCAGTCGCCTACGCCGTGTCACCGGGCTGGGGCGTCAGGTTCCGGCGGGACCCGGTGCAGTTCCGGCTGCCACTGGCGGAGGACCGGTTGCTCCCGGTCGCGGAGCCGGTGCAGCTACGACTCGGCTTCGGGGTCGGCCGGTCCGTCGGCTCACTCGTCGGTCCGTCCGTGGGCCTGTCGGTGGGCGGCTCGGTGGTCGGCGCCGGTGTGGGAGACGGGGTGTCGGGCGGCGGAGTGTGGGTGGGCTGCGCGGGCGGGGTCGTCGGGGCGCCCGGGTTGGTCGGTGCGGCCGGTGACGCGCTCGGCCCGCCGCCGGCGGTTGGGGGGCGCCCGGCGCCGGCGTCACGGTGGCCGCTGTGCCGGTCGCGCTGACCCGCGCGGCCGGGGCGGGCACCGGAGCCGGACGGCCGCCGGGGCGCACCGCCGCCACGGCGACCGCGACTCCCAGCACGAGCAGCAGGCCGACCGCGACGGCGAGGACACGCGCCCGGTCGCGGGGCCTCGTGTCGCCCTTGGCGAGGGCGTTCCTGACCACCGCCGTCTCGACGATGACCGTGGGATTCGGGTCGGCGGCGTCCTCGCCGTCCTCCGCCTGTCCGTCCTCCGCCTGTCCGTTGCCCGGTTCCCCCGACCCGCGGGCATCGGCCGCCTGCCCGTGGACATCCGTCCCGGCCGCGTCCGGGCGCCGCGGGTCGTCCGCCCGTGTGCGCGGGTCCGGCCCGCCCCGAGCACCGGATGCCGCCACGCCTGGCGTCGAGGGCGGAGCCGGCACCGACGCGGGCGACCGGTCAGATGCCGATGGCGAACCAGATGCCGACGACGTCCCGGGCTCCGACGACACCCCGGGCTCCGACGACACCCTGGATGCCGACGACACCCCGGATGCCGACGATGACGCCGGCGCTGACGGCATCGGGGCCGCCAATGCCAGGGGCACCGGGGTCGTCACCGGATCGTCCCCACCGTCCGCGGGGGCGGGGGGCGAAGTCGGTTGCCGCGCCGACGGCAGGGCGACCGCCTCCCCGTCCTCCCCCTCCATGGGCGCGGCGCCGGACGGGGCACGGTCCGCGTCGGACGGACCGCCGGTCGCCGCCAGTACGACCGCGGTGACGGCGTCCGCCGGGAAGGCGGGGGCGGCGCCGAGGGAGTCTCCGCCGGGCCAGTCGCCCGGCAGGGGCGTCATGACGGCGGCCGCCGCCTCTCCCGGCTGGCCCAGCCGGGCGGTCGCCGACGATCCGGCGAGGCCCGCGGGATCCGCGCGCCCTCGCACCCGCACCGTCGCCGCGCCTCCGCTCGCGCCCGGCAGCCGCGCCGACGCCGGCGGGTCGCCGAGCGCGCGACTCGCGGGCAGCCCCACCAGCCCGGGCAGCAGGGCGCGCAGACGGTCCGCGCCGGGGCGGGCGGCGGGGTCCTTGGCGAGCATCGCGGCGAGCACCGACCACAGCGCATCGGGCACCCCCGGGGGTCGGCCGGGCACGAGGTCGGCGTGCGCGCGCAGGATGGACAGCATCTCCCGCCCGGCGAACGGCGCGACGCCGCAGAGCATCTCGTAGAGCATCGTGCCGGCCGCGTACACGTCCGCGGCCGGCCCGACCGGGCCACCGTCGACGCTCTCGGGCGCCATGTACAGCGGGGTGCCGAGCATGCCGCCCGGCACCGTCAGCCGGGTCGCGGAGGCCATCAGACCGGCGACGCCGAAGTCGGAGACCTTCGGCCGCGTGCGGCCGTCACGGCGGTCGAGCAGCACGTTCTCCGGCTTGAGGTCGCGGTGCACGATCCCCAGCCGGTGGGCGGTGCCCAGGCCGGCGAGCACGTCGACGACGAGGGAGACGGCCTCCGCGGGAGGCAGCGTGCGGCGGCGGTGCAGTTCGTGGCGCAGGTCGGAGCCTTCGACGAACTCCATCACGATGGCCAGGTCGCCGCGCTCGGCGACCAGGTCGTGAATGGCCACGACAAAGGGCGACTGGACGCGGATGAGAATGGCCCGCTCGCGCATGAAGCGGGCCACCACCCCGGGGTCGGCCGTGAAGTGCGGCAGCAGGAGCTTGAAGGCGAGGACGTTTCCCGCCTCGTCGCGCCCGCGCCACACCTCACCCATGCCACCCCGACCGACCCGGGATTCCAGGATGTAGGAACTTCCCAGCTTTCTAACCACTCGGTGCCATCACCACTTCGCTGTGGAGTTCCAGTTCGCTGCGGAGATCCAGATCGATCGACGGGGACCCCCGGCCGGGCACCACCCGCCCGGGGGTCCCCGTCGATCGATCTGGATCTCCGCAG
>NZ_FZMO01000264.1 GCF_900197875.1 Frankia canadensis
GATTCGCCCCGCCGATCACCACACCGTCCTGGGGCGTCCTCGACCGCCCGCCCGTTCCACCGCCGCGCACAGATCCTCGACGAACGCCGTGTTGCCAGCGACATGATGTGCCCGGTAGTACAGGATCCCGATCACTGGCACGGGGCTGGCGGTCCCGGTCCCGGTCCCGAGTGTGGCAACGGGCTCGGCCGCGAGCTTGGACGCGGCCATGGGCCGGGGCGCGGCGGCGGAGTCGCGAGTCGCGGCGGCCGGGCGGTCGAGGACGCCCCAGGACGGTGTGGTGATCGGCGGGGCGAATCCGCCGCCGGTGAGCAGCAGCGTGTCGGCGAGGAAGCGGTGCAGTTCAGCGAGGTTCGCCGGGCCGCCCTCGGCCAGGTAGGCGTGCGCCTCGGCGCAGATCCCGGCCGGCACCGTCGAGATCGCCATCAGCTCGGCGTCCGGGGCACGCTCCCCGCCGAGCACGACCACCGGCCGCGGGCCGGCGAGCAGCGCGTCCAGCCCCTCCTCCCACATCCGCCGGCCGCCGAGGATGCGCACCACGACGACGTCGACGCCGTCGGTCAGGGCGGCGAGGTCCGCGACGTCGACCCGAGCCGGATTGCCGAGCCGGAAGCGGACACCGCTCGCACGCGCCGAGAGCAGGTCGGTGTCCGACGTCGACAACAGCAGGACGGTCGCGTCCAGCTCGCCGGCGGGCGTGGCAGGGGCGGCCAGGCTCTCGGCCGGTGACGTTTCGCCGGGTGACGTTTCGCCGGGTGACGGTTGGACGGGGGGCGTCTGGGCAGGGGTCATGGTCGTGCCTTTCCCGGGGATCCGCGCCCCCGCGTCAGCCGGCCGGTGCCGGACGGCGCCCCGGACCACGGCATGGCGGGACGGACCGTGCCCGTCGCGGGCGAGGCGAGTATCCCGGCTCCCGGATCCGCGCCGCGGGGCTTCGAGGACGAAGCCGCGCCGCGCACGTTCCCCTCAGGCCTTCCCAGCGCGGGCACGCCGCCCGCGTCAGTGGCCGTACGTCGAGGTTCGCTGTCCGGTGACGGTGGCGGGACCGCGCCGGATTCGCACCGGACTTCCTCGCCGCTCGCCGCTCGTGGCCGCCTCACCATCGCAGAGCGGGCACCAGGACTGTCAAGAACGGCAGCTGTCAAGGCCCCGTGCCCGTGACCGTGAGAGCTGTGGGGCGAAGCTCAGCTGCCGACCTCGATGACCCGGCCGCCGCACGTCGCATCAGGTGAGTCACGCGAACGCCGATCAGCCGGCGGGTGCCCGGTTGGCGCACGTATGCTCCGCCGGTGCCCACCAGTCCGCGCGAGCGCGTCGCCGACGCCTGCCCGGGGGTGCTGCGTACGCACGCGGCCGCGGACGGCGCCCTCGCCCGGCTGCGCCTGCCCGGTGGCCTGCTCGACGCCACCGCCGCCCGTGCGCTGGCCGCGTGCGCCCGTGAGTTCGGCGATGGCTACCTGGAGCTGACCTCCCGCGGCAACGTCCAGCTCCGGGGCCTCGCCGACGGCGCCGCCACCATCCTCGCGGCCCGGGCCCGCGCCGCCGGGCTGCTGCCGTCGGACACCCACGAGCGGGTCCGCAACATCGTCGCCTCGCCGCTGTCCGGCCGCGCCGTGGCGTCCTGGCGGGATGTGACGCCGCTCGTCGAGGCCCTGGACCGCGCCCTGTGTGCCGATCCCGCGCTGGCCGCGCTGCCCGGCCGGATCCTGTTCGCCCTCGATGACGGCAGCGGCGACGTCGCCGCCCTCCCCGCCGACCTCACCCTGATCGCGCTGCCGGCGGGCCGTATGCTGCTCCGCGTGGCGGGTGAGCCGCGGGCTGTGCTCCTGCCCGAGCGTTGTGCCATCCCCGCGATCCTCGCCGCCGCGCACGCCTTCCTCGACCTGCTCGCCGCCACGGCACCGGGCGACACGCCCGCCTGGCGCATCGCCGAACTCCCGACCGGCCACGACCGCCTGCTCACCGCCGCCCAGCTCGCTGCCCGCCGCGCCCGCACGGACGATCGGGAGCCCCCGGCGGCCACCATCGAGATCATCCAGGCGGGCACGGCGGCCCGGAGCAGGGGCGATGCGTCGGCTGTCACACCAGGGCCGCACCGGCACAGTGATGGTCGGTACGCACTGACCGTGCTGGTCCCGCTCGGGAGACTGCGCGCCGACCAGCTCGACCTGCTCGCCGAGATCGCCGACGAGGCGGCGGGAGACAGTCGGATGGTGGTGACCCCGTGGCGGACGGTCGTCCTGCGTGATCTGGATCCGTCCGCGTCGCAGGGGTTCGGCGCTCGGCTGGCGGCGGTCGGGCTCGTCGTGGATCCGGCGTCCGGTTGGGTCGGCGTCACCAGTTGCGCCGGCCGTCCGGGCTGCGCGCGCGCCCTCGCCGACGTTCGACGCGACGCCGCCCGCTATGCCGCCCACGTCCAGGGATCGACGACGTCGGTGCACTGGTCGGCGTGCGCTCGGCGGTGCGGTCGTCCGGCCGGTGATGTCGTCGACGTGATCGCGGACGAGTCCGGCTATCGCGTACACGGCGGCGAGGAGCTGCCCGCGGATCGCTGGGCGGCGCTGAGTCGTGAGCTGGCGTCGCGCCACGAGTCCGCGTCGCTGCAGGAACTGATGTCGACGCGTGCCGGAACGTCGGGCGCGTCGACCGGACGGGAGGGTGACTGAGTGGACGCGGCGGCGGGAACGGCGGTACCGACGGTGGCGGCGGGAACGCCGCGTCCGGAGTACGTCCGGGACGGGGCGGAGATCTATCGCCGGTCCTTCGCGACGATCCGGGCTGAGGCGCGCCTGGACGGGCTGCCCGTCGACGTGGCCCGCGTCGCCGTCCGCATGATCCACTCCTGCGGGATGGTGGACCTGGTCGACGACCTGGCGTACAGCCCGGGCGTGGTCGCCGCGGCCCGGGCGGCGCTGCTCGACGGCGCGCCGGTGCTGTGCGACGCGCAGATGGTCGCCGCCGGGGTGACGCGCCGCCGCCTGCCCGCCGACAACGACGTCCTGTGCCTGCTCGGCGATCCGCGGGTGCCGGCGCTGGCCGCCGAGCTCGACACCACCCGCAGCGCCGCCGCCGTCGACCTGTGGGGTGAGCGGCTGGCCGGCGCCGTCGTCGCCATCGGCAACGCGCCCACGGCGCTGTTCCGCCTGCTGGAGCTGCTCGACGCCGGCTCCGTTCCCCGCCCGGCGGCGATCCTCGGCCTGCCGGTCGGCTTCATCGGCGCCGCCGAGTCGAAGCGGGCGCTCGCCGACGACCCGGCGGGCAGCGAGTTCCTCGTCGTCCATGGCCGTCGTGGTGGCAGCGCGATGGCCGTCGCCGCCATCAACGCGATCGCGAGCGAAGACGAGTGAGCGCCGTCGAGGAGCGCGGGGCGGGCGGCGCGGGACGGCTGTGGGGTGTCGGCGTCGGCCCCGGGGACCCGGAGCTGATCACGCTCAAGGCGGCGCGGCTCATCGGCGACGCGGACGTGATCGCCTACCACAGCGCCCGGCACGGCCGCAGCATCGCGCGGCGCATCGCCGCCACCCACCTGCGCGGCGACCAGATCGAGGAGGCGCTCGTCTACCCGGTCACCACCGAGACGAGCACCCATCCCGGCGGCTACCGCGGCGCCATCGACGAGTTCTACGAGGACTGCGCCAAGCGCCTGGCAGCCCACCTCGACGCCGGCCGCGACGTCGTCGTGCTCAGCGAGGGCGACCCGTTCTTCTACGGCTCGTTCATCCACCTGCACCGCCGCCTCGCCGACCGCTACCCGACCGAGGTCGTCCCCGGCGTGACGTCGCTGTCCGCCGGCTGCGCGGTGCTCGGCCGCCCGCTCGTCGAGGGCAACGAGGTGCTCACCGTCCTGCCGGGCACCCTGCCGCCGGACACCCTCGCCCGGCGCATCGAGGGCACCGACACCGCCGTCGTGCTCAAGATGGGCCGCACCTTCCCCGGCGTCCGCGACGCGTTCACCGAGGCCGGCCGCCTCGCCGACACCTGGTATGTCGAACGGGCGACCACCACCGGCCAGCGCGTCGCCCCCCTCGCCGACGTGGACCCGGCGAGCGTCCCCTACTTCTCCCTCGCCGTCCTGCCCAGCCCTGTCCGCGGCCCGGGCGACCCGGCCCCGCTGCGCGCGGGCCAGGCCGAGTGGGTACTCACCGCTGCTGTCACGCCCGGTGAGGCCGTGCCCGGTGAGGCCGCGCTCGGTGACGCCGCGCCCAGTGTCGCCTCGCCCGGCGTCACCTCGGTGGAGAGGGCGGCGTCCGCGTCGGCCAGGGGCGACGGGGGCGCCGGCGGCGAGGTCGTCGTGATCGGGCTGGGACCGGGCGACGCGGGCTGGCTGACACCGCAGGCCGCGGCCGAGCTCGCCGCAGCCGACGACCTGATCGGCTACGGCCCGTACCTCGACCGGGTGCCCGAACGGCCCGGGCAGCGTCGGCATCCATCGGGGAACACGGTCGAGGCCGACCGGGCCGAGCACGCGCTGGAACTCGCCGCCGCCGGCGCCGCCGTCGCGGTCGTGTCCTCGGGCGATCCCGGGGTGTTCGCGATGGCGACCGCGGTCGTCGAGGCGGCGGCGCAGGACCGGTTCGCGCACGTCGACGTGCGGGTCGTGCCCGGGCTGACGGCGGCGCAGGCGGTGGCGAGCCGGGTCGGCGCGCCGCTCGGCCACGACTTCTGCGTGCTGTCGCTGTCCGACCGGCTCAAGCCGTGGGACGTCATCGAGGCCCGCCTGCGTGCCGCCGCCGGCGCCGACCTCGTCCTCGCCCTCTACAACCCGGCGTCACGCACCCGCCGCGACCAGCTCGATCGTGCCCTCGCCGTCCTGCGCGACCACCGCGCCCCCGACACCCCCCTCGTCATCGGCCGGGACGTCGGCGGCCCGACCGAGACGGTCACCGTGACCACGCTCGGCGACATCGACCCGTCCGTCGTCGACATGCGCAGCCTGCTCCTCATCGGCTCCTCCACCACCCGCCTCGTCCCCCGCGCCGACCCTGAC
>NZ_FZMO01000266.1 GCF_900197875.1 Frankia canadensis
GCCGCCGGGCGCATGCAGTCCGGGCAGATCGGGCGGCCGCAGCGCTGGCAGGAGACGTAGGTCTCCCGGTCCGGATGCCGGTAGCAGTGCGGGATCGCCGGCGCCCCAGGCGGCGGGCCACCCGCCCACGGACCGCCGCCGCCGGGCGGGAACCCACCGGGCGGCGGGCCGCCGACGGGCGGCTGACCCTCCCCCGCCGCGGGCGGCGGGACCCAGCCGGACTGGCCGGGGGGCGGGCCGACGCTGGGGCGCCAGCCCGTCCCCGCCGGGCCCGGCTCGCCGGCCGGTCCCGGCGGCACTGTGCTCATGCTCCTGGCTTCCCGCGCGACGTCTCGCCCGGCCGGGCGCTCAGGCCTGCTGACGGTCGATGATGATCTCCTGGATCACCACGTCCGTCTGCGGCCGGTCCCCGGCGGCGGTCGGCGCCTTCGCGATCGCGTCCACGACGTCGGTCCCCTCGACCACCTCACCGAAGATGGTGTGCTTGTGGTTGAGCCAGGTCGTGGGCTCGACGGTGACGAAGAACTGCGAGCCGTTCGTGCCCGGCCCGGAGTTCGCCATCGCCAGCAGGTAGGGCTTGCTGAACGTCAGGTCGGGGTGGAACTCATCCGCGAACCGGTAGCCCGGGCCGCCGCGGCCGGAACCCAGCGGGTCGCCGCCCTGGATCATGAAGCCCGGGATGACGCGGTGGAAGATCGTCCCGCTGTAGAGCGGGGTGCCGGTCTTCTTCTGGCCCGACGCCGGGTCCGTCCACTCCTGCGTCCCGGTGGCGAGCCCGACGAAGTTGCGGACCGTCTTGGGAGCGTGGTCGGGGAACAGGCGGATCCGGATGTCCCCCTGAGTCGTCCGCAGCGTCGCGTACAGCTCCTCGGCCATGAGGCTCTCTTCTCTTCAGGTCTGGGTGGATGTCAGGTCTTCACGGCACCGGGGCCGGCCCCGATCGTATGCGCCGACCGGGCCGGACGTTCCGGGAAGCTCCGATCCGCACCACCCAGCGTGACGCCGACAGCGCAGCTCAGGCATGTCAGGCAGGTCGGCGTGACACGCCTGCGGGCGTTCGCGCGTTGGAGAGTCCCGGTCTCGGGGTACGGCACACTGCACAGATCTTGACCGTCCGACGACTCTCGCCCGCCCGACGGCCCACGACACGGATCGGCCCCAGGGAAGCAGGCAAGCGCCAGGGAAGCAGGGAAGGACGCCATGAGCAGCACCACACTGAAGGACCACATCGCGCATGTCACCGACACCACGCCGGTCACCGGACTGTCGGACGCCGCCCGGCATGCCGCCGACCGGGCCGGCACGGCCGCCCACCGGGCGGCGAGCATCGCCGGTGACACGGCGGGCACCGCCGCGTCGGCCACCCGGGACGCGGGGGTCTCCGTCGCGCACCGGATCTCCGACGCGTCCAGCGCCGCCTCGCGCGGTGGCGCGTCGGCGCAGCGCGCGGCGAGCAGGGCCGCCGGGAAGGCGGCGGGCTCCGCCGTCGTCGTGTCCGGACGGGCGGGCCGCCGGGTCGAGAAGGCCCGGTCGCGGGCCGAGCTGTACGCCGAGCGCGCGCACGCCGCCGCGGAGCTGCGGGCCGAGCGACAGCGCTCGCGGCGCGCCATCACGCAGGAGTCGAAGGCCCGCGCCGAGGCGGACCGGGCCCAGCAGATCCTGGAGAAGCGGCTGGCCAAGGCCCAGACCAAGCTCGCCCGGGTGCACCGCCACCGCCGGCGCGGCCTGCTCGCTCTGCTCGTGCTGGGAGCGGGTGCGGCAGGCACCGTCGCGGCGCGGCGCTACCTATCCCAGCAGGACTCCAGCACGTCCCAGCAGGACTCCAGCGCGCCGACCACCGCGACGCCCGGCTCCGCCGGCGACACCGGCCCGGCGTCCACCACCGGCGGCGCGGGGACCGCGAGTGGCACCGCGGCGCTGGGCGCGGACGGCTTCGACGAGCGCCTGCGCACCTCCACGAGCGACTTCGAGGAGCTGCCCGGCGTCGACACGACGCTCGGCGAGCCCAGCCACCCCCGCTGACCGCCCCCACGCCGAAAGCTGGCCGCGCCGCGCCCTCGTCAGCCAGCCCTCGGCACGCTCGGCGTCCAGGCCCGGGTCTCCGTGGAGGCCCGGGCCTCAGCGATGCGGCGGCACGGCAGCGGCGGTGGTGGTGGCAGTGGCAGTGGCCGCGGCGGTGGTGGCGGCGGTGGCGGCGGACAGCCGGTACGCGCCGGGGGCGTCCGCCGGCACGGCCGGGCGCGCCGGCGGGCACGGGTCGAGCCGGCGGTAGGGCGCGCCCAGCGGCGGGCGCGGGTCCGGCTCCCCCCTGTTCGGCCAGAACGCCATGGCCCGTTCCGCCTGCGCGGTGATGGTCAGCGACGGATTGGCCCCGAGGTTCGCGGAGACGGCCGCGCCGTCGGCGACGTGCAGCCCCTCGTATCCGTGGACCCGCTGGTAGGCGTCGATCACGCCGGTGGCGGGGTCGGCCCCGATGGGGGCGCCGCCGAGGATGTGCGCGGTCATCGGGATGTCGGCGATCTCGCTGATGGAGCCACCGGGATAGCCCCCGAGGCGGGCCGCGAGCCGGCGGGCGGCGGCGTTGCCCTCGGGGATCCAGGACGGGTTCGGGTCGCCGTGGCCCTGGCGGCTGGTGAGCCAGCGCAGCCCGAACGGCCCGCGACGCAGCGAGACGGTCAGCGAGTTGTCCCGGGACTGCATCACCAGCATGATCATCGTCCGCTCGGACCAGCGCCAGGGCAGCGCCAGCGCCAGCGCGCGGTGCGGGTGGACGACCACCTCCCGCAGGTACTTCACCCAGCGCGGCCGGGACCCGCCGCCGTCCGTCATCGCCGCGCTGACCAGGGCCATCAGGTTGCTGCCCCGGCCGTAGCGGACGGGTTCCACGTGGGTGTGGCCGTTCGGGTAGAACGACGACGTGATCGCCACCCCGCGTGAGAACCGGCGGTCCGGGCGGTAGCGGGTCGCGCCGAGGATCGACTCCGAGTTCGTGCGGGTGAGCTCGCCGAGCCGGGCGGACAGCGCCGGCAGGTCGCCGCGTTCCCGGCCGGCGAGCAGCAGCCGCTGGGTGCCGAGCGTGCCGGCGGCGAGCACCACCTGCGGCGCCGTCAGCGTCCGGCAACGCCCGTGGCGCCGCCAACTCCCGGTGGGGACGATGTCAACCTCGTAACCGCCGGCCGGGCGTGGGCGCAGCGCGGTCACGGTGGTGTCCGGGACGACCCGCGCGCCGGCCCGTTCGGCCAGCCACAGGTAGTTGCGGTCAAGCGTGTTCTTGGCCTCGCGGCGGCAGCCGGTCATGCACTCGCCGCACTCGACGCAGCCGACCCGGCTCGGCCCGGCGCCGCCGAAGTACGGGTCGGGGACCCGCACACCGGGCTCCTGCCGGCCGTCGCGCCCGAAGAACACCCCGACCCGGGCCGGCGCGTACGTCCCGCCGACGCCGATGTCCTCGGCCACCCCGCGGAACACCTCGTCGGCGTACGTGGTCGTCGGGTTCGGGGTGACGCCGAGCATCCGTTCCGCCTGGTCGAAGAACGGGGCCAGTTCCGCCCGCCAGTCGGTGATGTTCCGCCACTGCGGGTCCGCGTAGAACGCGTCGAGCGGGCGGTACAGCGTGTTCGCGTAGACCACCGAGCCGCCGCCGACCGCCGCCCCGGACAGCACCAGCACCCGCCCCAGCCAGGTGATCTTCTGGATGCCGCGGCAGCCGAGCCACGGCAGCCACAGATAGCGCCGCAGATGCCAGTTGTTGCGCGGCAGGGAACTCGGGCTGAACCGGCGGCCCGCCTCGAGGACGAGCACGCGGTAGCCCTTCTCCGCCAGCCGCAGCGCGCTCACGCTGCCACCGAAGCCGCTGCCGATGACGATCACATCGGCGTCGTGACCGTCCTCGCGTGCACCCTCAGCCATGCCGCCACCTGCCGCAGTCGACGCTGCTTACCCATGATGGGCTTACCCATGATGGGCCCTGCGTCCGGCGACGCAACATCTCGGCGCCCGCCTGCCGGGGCCGACGACCCCCGATCCGCCGGGGCCGTGGCCCTGGCGCGCGTCGGCCGGGCGGCGGGCTGCCTCAGGCGGCGCCGTCCGCGGCCCGCTCGCGCGCCCGGGCCTCGCGGGCGGCCTGGGCGGCCCGCTCGATCGCCTCCAGCGGAGGCCGGGGAATCTCCACCGGCCGGGGGTCCGACATGTCCATGTCCGCCGCTCGCGTCGCCTGGCCCGAGCCGGTGGCCGGCTTGCTCCCGCCGCCGGCGCCGGTCGACCTGCCCGCGCCGGGACGGGCGAACCGCCGGGTGCCCGGCGCCGGGCGCGCACCGAGCTTCTCCCCGCGCTGCTCCAGACAGGAGCGGCACTCGCACTCGGCCGACGAGCGGGGAAGCCGGTCGAGCCGCCAGGACAGGTTGTCGATCTCGTCGCCGTCACCGACGAGCACGCCGGTGCTGATGATGTGGACGAGGTGCAGCGCCAGGGTGACCGGATCCCAGTTGTCCTCGTCGAAGATGACCTGGAGCTTCCCGAAGATCTCGAGATAGTCCGAGGTGGGCCGGCGCATGGCGTTCGCCAGCACGTTGATGACCTGCGTGGCCGCGAGCGTCATCGGCTTTGGCGGCGGCGGGGGCAGCGGCACGGTCGGCGCCGTCGGGTCGTCGACCTCCTCGTCCCGCTCCCCGGCGGCACGCGGCTCAGCGGCCTGCGGCTCAGCGGCCTGCGGCTCAGCGGCCTGCGGCTCAGCGGCCTGCTGGTCGGTGATGTGCGGTTGCGCGGCAGACGGCTGTGCGGGGCGCGGGTCGGCGGCGCGGTCACCAGCGCGCGACTCGTCGGCAGCGCCGGACCAGGTGGAGCCGGACCAGGTGGAGCCGTGTGCGTCCGCCCCGCTCCCCGTGGCAGCAGGCGTCGGCGCGGCGGGCACTCCCGATGTGGCGGGCGAGGCGGGGGC
>NZ_FZMO01000077.1 GCF_900197875.1 Frankia canadensis
GCCTCAGTGAGCACGAAGGCGGGGTGGCGGGGGGCGATCCGGCGGATCTCCTCGTCGCTGGAGTTGGGGCCGACACCCTCGAAGAACACGCCGACCTCGGCCTTCCAGCGCTTCAGGTAGGCGCGCAGAACCTCGACGCTGTCGGCCGGCGGGATCTCCGCGGCGTGGTAGCGGGTCCGCGAGCGGCCCCGGAGCAGGTACAGCTCGCCGTCGGCGGCGCGCACGTTGCGCACCCACTGGCCGTGCCCGCGCGCGGAGACCAGGTACTGCCGACCGTCGAGGACGAGCAGGTTCACCGGGGTGCGCCGCGGCTCACCGCTCGTGCGGCCGCGCACCTCCAGCACCCGGCTGCCCAGCAGGCTGACGCCGGCCCGGGTCAGGCCCGCGACTGCGCGGTTGAACACGTTGCGGGTGAGCCAGCCGGGGGCCCGGTAGTGCGCGTTCGACGGCTGCTCTGTCATGACCTGTTACCTCCACCTCGACGAACCATTCAGCTAACGCCGTTAGCCACAAGAAGAGCTAACAGCGTTAGCTGGCGGTCCGTCAAGTGACCGGGCGCAGGTTCATCGGGCCGTACACCCGCCGGCCGGCCTCCAGCAGCGTGACCTGGATGACACCGCCGGCGAGCAGCTCCCGCCAGGACTCCCCGATCCAGGTCTCCGCGTCACCCTGACTGGTGAAGGACTCGGAGCCGGCCGCGCCGTCGACCGTCGCGGTCGATCCGTCCTCAACCTCGTATCGCCAGGTCCAGGTCATGGGCGCGTCCCTCCAGCCGGGCGGCCCAGGTCCGGGCCGCCGTGCTCGCCCGGCCGGTCAGCCGGTGGACCCATCTAACCGTGCCAGGCCCTTTCCGGCGGTGCGGGCCGCACGGCACTGGCGCGGACGGGGACACCCGGGCCAGGATGTGCTCGCACACCTGTCTCGTGAGTGGGAGGATCAACCCGCGTGGGAACGACCGTCTACAACGCCGCCGCCTTTGCCGCCGAGTCCGCGCAGCACGAGCCGCCACTGTCCTGGTGGGCCGCGGTGGTCGTCACCTTCGTGGCGATTTTCCTGCTCGCCGCCGTGCTCGCGCTGATGACCCGCTGGGAGCGCAAGCGCCACCCCCACGTGTGATCTCCGCAGATGCGGGTGACCCTGCTCGGCACGGGTTCGGCGGACGGCTGGCCGAACCCGTGGTGTGACTGCGCGTCCTGCGCCTGGGCGCGGGCCCACGAGGTCCGCGGGCAGACGGCGGTGCTCGTCGACGGCGCGCTGCTCATCGACTGCGGTCCGGACGTGCCACGCACCGCGGCACGTCTCGGCATCCGGCTGTCCGGGCTGCGGCACCTGCTCGTCAGCCATGCGCATCCAGACCATCTCGGGCCGGAGAGCCTCATGTGGCGGTCCTGGTCGTCCGTCGCCGAGACGCCGCTCGACGTCGTCGCGCCACCCGCGGCGCTGGAGGTGTGCCGCGCCTTCCTGGCCCGCGGGGAGGGCTCGGACCCGGACCGGCCCGGCGCGCCGCTGCGCTGGCACCAGGCGACGGCCGGCGACGAGCCGCTTCGGCTGGGTACCGAACCGCTGGGCGATGGATCGCCGGGCGATGGGCGGCTGCGCGACGCGGCGCCCGGCGGCGCGCCGCTGGGCGGGGGGTATCTGGTGCGGCCGCTGGCCGCGCGGCACGGGGACGCGGGCATCGGGCCGGCGGTCCTGTACGACGTCACCGCGCCGGACGGCGGGCGGCTGCTGTACGGCTGCGACACCGCCGCGCCGCTGCCCGACGCCACGCTCGCCGCCGTCACCGGCCGGGCGTACGACGTCGTGCTGCTGGAGGAGAACAACGGGGACCGGCCCGGCTTCGGCGAGCATCTCGATCTCGACGACTTCGCCGGTGTCGTCGCCGAGCTGCGCCGGCGCGGCGCCGTCGTCGACGGGACGCACGTGCTGGCCGTGCACCTGAGCCATCGCAACCCGCCGGGTGACGAGCTGGCCCGGCGACTCGCGCGGGTCGGCGCGCGGGCGCCGGTCGACGGGGAGAGCTTCGACGTCGCCCCCCGCGCCGGGCGCCCGGCGGTGGCCGCCGTGTCGGCACCGGCCCCGCGTCGAGTGCTGATCACCGGCGGGGCGCGGTCGGGGAAGTCCGCGGAGGCGGAGCGGCGGCTGCTCGGCGAGCCGGTGGTGGTGTACGTCGCCACCTCGGCACCGCCGGACCCGGGCGATCCCGAGTGGGCGGCGCGCATCGCCGCGCACCGCGCGCGCCGACCGGCGGCCTGGACCACGGTGGAGACACTCGATCTCGTCCCGCTGCTGCGCGCGGCCGGACCGCCCCTGCTCGTCGACGGCATCGGGCTGTGGGTGGCCGGACTTCTCGACGACCCGAAGCTGCGCGACGACCCGAAGCTGCGCGACGACCCGGACGCACTCGCGGCCCGTACCGCCGAACTCGTCGAGGCCTGGCGGCACACCCCCCGCGTCGTCGTCGCGGTCACCGACGAGGTGGGGTCGGGGGTCGTCCCGGCGACCGCGGCGGGCCGGCGCTTCCGGGACGCGCTCGGCCGGGCCAACGCGGCGCTCGCCGCCGCCGCCGACGAGGTGTGGCAGGTCGTCGCGGGCGTGCCCGTCGCCCTGCGTCCGCCACCGGGCCGGCCTTTGGAGCCAGGTCGCGACTGCGAACCAGGCCAGGGCTCCAGATCGGCTCAAAGCTCCAGGTCGTAGCGAAACAGGCCGGCCGAGCAGGCGACGACGAGGCCGCGGCCGAGGTCGGGCGGCAGCCAGGCGCAGGACCGGGCGGCGCCGTCGAAGCGCATGATCGTGACGCATTCCCAGTTCGCCGTGCCCCAGATCCGCAGTGCGCCGTCGCCGCCCGCGGTGGCGAGCCAGCGGCCGTCCGGCGAGAAGCGGGCGTCTCGCACGGTGTGGACGTGGCCGGCGAGCGTCGCGACGGGCGCGCCGTCCGGCACCTGCCACACCCGCACCAGATGGTCGGAACCCGCGCTCGCGAGCAGCCGGGAATCCGGAGAGAACGACATCCCGAGCACGTCGCCGGCGTGGGCCGATCCGCCGTCGTCGGACACGGCGTCCACCTGGTGGTCGGCGTCTCGGGCGGACCACAGCCGCACCGTGCCGTCGCCGCCGGAGGCGACCCAGCGGCCGTCCGGGCTGACCGCGCAGGAGTGGGCCGCCATCCCGGGGGTGCTGGTCACGCGGACCGTGACGGGAAGGGGCTGGCCGCCCGCCGCGCCCCAGCGGCGCACCGTGCCGTCCGCGCAGGCACCGACGACCCACTGGCCCGTCGGATCGAGCGCGAAGGCGTTGATCTCCACGTCGGCCGTGAGGGTTGCCAGCACCTCGCCGGTCAACGGGTCCCAGCGCCGTAGCGCGGTGAGCCCGACGGGAACGATCACCCAGGTCGCGTCGGGCCCGACCTCGACGCCACGGGCGAGGTCCACCGCGCCGGGACGCTCGGCCGCGCCGCTGGGTTGGCCCGAGTCGAGCTTCCAGCTCGCGACGGTGCCGTTGTCGGTGTAGGCGACGACCAGCGGCCCAGGTCCCAGCGGCAGCACGGCGGCGCCGCGCATCGGCTCGTCGCGGCCGCCGACCGGCGGCTTGGGCTCGTCGATGTCGGTCGCCCACAGCCGGATCGCGCCGTACCGCCCGGCCGCCGCGACCCATGACCCGTCCGGGGACACGACGCAGGCACGGCTGCCCACCGCGCCGGACAGGTCCGTGCGGTGCCGGCCGGTCACCGCGTCCCAGAGCCGGATCACGCCCTCCCGGCTGGTGGTCGCGAGCAGTCGGCCGTCGCGGCCCACGGCGGCGCCGCGAATCGCGCCGGCCGGTTCGCGGATCACACCGACCTGCTGGCCGTCGGGAGTCGACCAGCGCCGGAACGTGCCGTCCTCCCCCGCCGATCCGAACCACGCGCCGTCCGGGGCGGCCGTCAGGGCCAGCACGGCACCCACGTGGCCGGTCAGCGTCACGGTCGTGCGCCCGGTCGACGGATCACAGACCCGGATCACGCCGTCGTCGCCGGCGACCGCGATCCAGCTGCCGTCCGCCGCGGGCACGCACGCCCGTAGCGGTGCGTCGGAGACGGTCGCGGCGACCAGTGGGGTGCCGTCGGCGACGTCCCAGCAGCGCAGCGTCCCGTCCACGCCGGTCGACACGACGCGTCGCCCGTCCGGGGTGAAGGCGCAGGCGGTGACCGCGCCGCGGTGCCCGCGCAGCACCCGGGCGGCGGGCGTGGGACCGTCGCCGGGCACCGGCCAGAGGCGGACCGTGCCGTCCGCGCCGCCGGAGGCGACGAGGCGCCCACCGGGTGCCACCGCGCACGTCGACACCGCGCCGTCGTGGCCGGTCACGACGGTCTGGCCGCGCCCGTCAGGAACCTCCCACAGGCGCACCGTGCCGTCGACGCCGGTGGAGACCAGCAGGTTGCCACCGTCGGCCACGGCGAGGCCGTCCGCCCACCGGTGGTGGCCGCCCAGGGTGCGGCGCAGGGCCGGATGCGGCAGGTCGGGGCGGGACCAGCCGTTGACCAGGCGGGGCGCGGGGACGAGCGGGTCGAGCCGGGCGCGGATCGGGTCGAGGTCGGGCCCGGCGTCCAGGCGGCTGAGCAGGATCGCGCCGAGTGAGGTCGCCGGCCGAGTCGGGGTGAGCAGGTGGGCGTCGCGCAGGACGACGCGGCGCACAGCGGCGAGCTCGCGGTCGGCGGGCAGGGCGCGGGCGCCGAGCGCGAGGTCGGCCTCCACGGCGACCGGGCCGAGCTGGGGGCGGGCCAGTTTCGCCAGCAGCCAGCGCGGGTCCCGCAGCAGTGACGCGACCGCGTCGGTCCGGCCCGCGCCGAGCAGATGCGCGACCAGGTTGCTCCAGGCGTAGCCCGCCGTGTCCGGCAGCAGCCACCACGGATCGCCCGCTTCCCGCGGACCCCGACTTCGTGGGTCCGGTGCCTGCGGGCCCTGGAACTGCGGGTCGGGCGTCGTGACGTCGAGGAAGGCGTCGCGCAGGGCATCGCAGAGGACCCCTTCCAGATCGCGCAGACGTTGCGGGCCTACGCGCATGCGCAGGTAGCCGCGCAGGACGTCCTGCAGCAGCAGGGCAGCGGGGGCGCGGCGGTAGGCGACGACGAGGGAGAGGTCGGCGAGCTCCTCGCAGAGGTCGTCGACCTCGTCCGGGTCGAGGTCGCCGGTGGCACCCCAGTAGGCCTCCAGCACCCCGCGCGGGATCTCCACGTCCTCCGGGAAGACAGCGAGTTCGAGATAGCGGTCGAGACGGTGGCCGGTGAGCAGCCCGAGGCTCGCGGCCAGCGTGGACTCGACTGCCTCGCTGCGGTGCGCGGCGCGGGTGACGTCCAGTCCGGTCGGGCCGCGGCGTTCCATCCGGTGCGCCACCCGCTCGATCGCCCGCGCGACGCTCATCCCGTCCCGCACGTGCCGGACCAGCGCGCGGTTGACCAGGCGCAGCAGCACCGGCCACCGCCCGGTCAGGGCCAGCAGCCGCTCCGCCGCCCCGTCCGGCACGCGGCCGTCAGGCACGCCGCCGAAGAGACCCCCGCTGGTCAGCGCACCGGCAGAGAGGCCGGTGGCACCGCCGGTGGCACCGCCGGTGGCACCGCCGGTGGCACCGCCGCCCGGGAGGGCGCTGTCTGGGACGTCCCGCAGCAGCAGCGCCATCGCCTCCAGGTGGGTCATCGCCGGGACCTCGATCGGGCGGCCCCAGGGCAGCAGGTCGCGCAGCCGGGTCGTGACGATGCGGACGGTGCCCGGGCCGCCCTGCAGGAACGGCATCAGCTGGGTGCGGTTCCACACGTCGTCGACGACCAGCAGCCTCGGCTCGTCACCGAGCAGGGTGCCGAAGTGGAAGCCGGCCTGTTCCGGGTCGGACAGGGTCGGGCGGACGCCGCCGAGCGCCTCGCTGAGGTCGTTGATCCGGTCGGCGAGGGGCGCGCCGTGCAGGGACGCGCCGACGGTTACCCACAGCAGACCGCCGTCGAAGTGCTCCCGGATCGCCGGCGCCCGGCACGCCGCGGCCGTCACGGTCGTCTTGCCGATGCCGCCGGTGCCGTGCAGGACGACCGGCCCGCGTTCCGCGGCGAGCACGGCGGCGACCACCCGTCCGGTCAGCTCGGTGCGGGGAACCGTGTCGCCGGGCCCGGCGGGCAGCATCCAGGGCCGGGCACCGCCGGCCGGGCCGCCGGCGGCGGCGGCGAGGATGGGACCGGCGTCCGCGCGGCGCTGCGACTCCCGCAGCTTGACCAGCGCGTCCAGGACCGCCGTCTCCAGGTCGCCGACGCCGCGGAAGTCGGCGGTGATGATGCCGGACTCGCGCAGCCGGCGGCGGAACTCCCGCTGGCGGTCCGCGTACGTCTCGTCCACGAAGTCGCCGAACGGGACCTCGGCCAGGTAGTCCAGCAGGAACACCAGGCGGGGAATGCCGGCCTCGGTCGCGGCCGCGAACTCCAGCTCGGTGAAGGAGTACGCCGGCTGACCGGGCACCGGCGAGCCGTAGCGGAAGGCGATGAGCCCGACGTAGACGTCCGAGGAGCGCACCGCCCGCACGCAGAACTCGGCGGGGTCGGCGTCGCGGGCGCCGAAGTACTCCATGTCGATGGCCCGGTCACCGGCCAGCGCGATCGCCCGCTCGGCGGCGGCCACGAACGACCGCTCCCGGGGGAAGCGACGCAACTCCGCGGTATGGCTCAGGAACACCCGCCGCTCGCGGTCCGGCACAATCCGGAACGTATCCGATCCGGTCGCCCGCGCGCATCCCTCGCCGGCTCCGCCGAGACCCCACGCGGAGCCGGCCCGGCGATCAGGTAGTAAGGACGTCGTGGAATCGCATGAGGTAGACAGCGTCGCGGTGGAGCACGGCGCCGTGGAGAGCACCGTGCCGGCCGTCCCCGAGCTCGACGAGGTGGCGATGGTGGCGGCGCGGCGCCGGCAGGGCGAGCTCACCAAACCGCCGGGGGCGCTCGGCCGCCTGGAGGAGCTCTCGATCTGGATCTCCGGGGCGCAGGGCGCCTGCCCGCCGCGCCCGTTCGAGCGGGTCCGGGCGATCGTCGTCGCCGGCGACCACGGCATCGCCGGCAGTGGCGTGTCCGCGTACCCGAGCGACGTCACCGCGCAGATGGTCGCGAACTTCGCCGCCGGCGGAGCGGCCGTCAACGTGCTGGCCCGCCAGGTCGGTGCCGAGGTGCGGGTCGTCGACGTCTCGGTGGACAGCCCGGCGCCGGTCGGTCCCGCCGGGGTGGACGGCACGGCACCGCCGGAGCGCTACCGGGTGCGGCGCTCCAGCGGGCGCATCGACCGGGAGGACGCGCTGTCCGTCGAGGAGGCCGAGCGCGCGTTCCTGGTCGGCCGGCTCGTCGCCGACGAGGAGATCGACGCGGGCGCCGACCTGCTCGTTCCCGGCGAGATGGGGATCGGCAACACGACGCCGGCGGCGACGATCGTCGCCCTGCTCTGCGACCGCGAGCCGATCGAGGTCGTCGGGCGCGGCACCGGCATCGACGACGCCCGCTGGATGGTCAAGACGGCCGCGATCCGCGACGCGATGCGCCGTGGTCGGCCCTTCGCCGGCAACGCCGCGTCCGTGCTGCGGGTGGTCGGCGGGGCGGATCTCGTCGCGCTGGCCGGGCTGCTGGTGCAGGCGGCGGCGCGGCGCACCCCGGTGATCCTCGACGGTGTGATCGTCTGCGCGGCGGCGCTGGCGGCCGAGCGCATCGCCCCGGACGCGCGGCGCTGGTGGGTGGCCGGTACCCGCTCCCCCGAGCCCGCCCAGGCGATCGCGCTCCACGCGCTCGGCCTCACGCCGCTGCTCGACGCCGGCCTGCGCCTCGGCGAGGGCACCGGGGCCCTGCTGGCGGTGCCGATGCTGCGGGCCGCGCAGGCGACACTCGCCGAGATGGCGACGTTCGACCAGGCCGGCGTGAGCGGCAAGGCCACCGAGGCCCTCGACGCGCACCGCGCGCCGGCCGAGTACTCCGACCCCACCTGACGGCGGCGACGTTCCTGTGATGCTGGCGGCGCGAACCGCGTTCACCCTGCTGACGGTGCTGCCCGTGCGCGGGCCGGATCGGCTGGACCGGCGCCTGGCCGGGCGGGCGATGGCACTGGCACCGTTCGTGGGCCTGGTCGTCGCGCTCGTCGCGGCGGTGGCGGTGTTCGGCATGCGGATCTCCACCGGGACGCCGGGACACCGCACCCAGACGGTGCTGCCCGCCGCCGTCGGCATCGCCGTGCTCGCGCTCGCCAGCCGCGGCCTGCACCTGGACGGCCTGGCCGATCTCGCCGACGGCCTCGGCGCGCGCCGGGGCCGGGGCCGCGAGCGGGCGCTGGAGGTGATGCGGGAGTCGACCGTCGGCGCCTTCGGGGTGATCGCCGTCGTCTTCGTCGTGCTGCTGCAGGTCACCGCGCTCGGTGCCGCCATCTCCGTGCACCGGGGCACCGTGTCGCTGCTGGTGGCGACCATGACGGGGCGGCTGGCCGCCACGCTTGCCTGCGCGGGCGGCACCCCGGCGGCGCACCCGAACGGCCTCGGCGCCCTGGTCGCCGGTTCCGTGCGCACCCGCGACGCCGTGCTGTCGTTCCTGGCCGTGTGCGCGGTGGCGGCGCTGGCCGGGCGGTTCGACGTCGACGGCGGCGACACCAGCCGGGCCGTGCGCGGCGTGTTCGCCGTCTGCGTGGGGACGGTGGCGGCGGTGGGGATGCGCCACTACCTCGTCCGCCGCCTCGGCGGCCTGACCGGCGACGTCCTCGGCGGCCTCATCGAGCTCACCACCACGATCACCCTGCTGTTCATGGCAATGACTTTCCCCACCCCCGCCCTGCACCTGTGGACCTAGCGGTGCCCTACCAGCCGTTGCCGATCTTCCTCCAGCGCCCGCCGCGCCGAGGACCCGCTGACGCCCCGCGAGCACGAGGTGGCCTCGCTCGTCGCCCAGGCGCTGTCCAACCGGCAGATCGCGGCCCGGCTGGTCCTGAGCGAGCGCACTGCCGAGAGCCATGTCCGGGCAATCCTGCACAAGCTCGGGTGCGTCAACCGGACCGAGCTGATCGCCGGGGGGCACCTGCCGCCCCCTCGCCCGCGGGCCCACCATGCGCCGCCGCCGTGGATGCAAAGTCGACTTTGCATCCACACTCAAGATCGCAAGTTTTCGGCCCTAAACTTTCCATGTGGACCCGCAGCTGTTCGAGCACAGCACCACCGGCAGCCTGGTGACGATCACCGGTACCGACGCGCGGGCCCGGGAGTACAAGCATGTCGCCTTCCAGCCATACCCGCTGGGCAGCAGCGAACCGGCCCTGACCGGAACCACCTGGCGCGCGGTCAGCGAGGCCCGAGGCGCCCTCGGCCGCCTCGGGCAGGCCGGCCGGCAGATCCCCGACCCATCGCTCCTGCGCCAGCCGACCCTGCGTGCCGAGGCCCAGAGCACCTCGGCGCTGGAAGGCACGTTCGCGCCACTGGACGACGTGCTCGCCGCCGACCTCGCCGAACCGGAGGCCCGCAGTGCGTCCCTGCGGGAGGTCCTGAACTACGTCGAGGCCGCCGAGACGGCGTTCGCGTCGCTGGACGAGGGCCGCCCGCTGTCCGCCGTGTCCCTGTGCGAGATCCACCAGGTCCTGGTCCGAGGCACGCCGGCGGAGACGTCCGATGCCGGCCGGATCCGGCGGGTCCAGGTCGCGATCGGAGGTCACGGCGGCGCCCTCCACACCGCCCGCTTCGTCCCGCCGCCGCCGGGCGTCGAGCTGGAGGCCGCAGTCCGCGACCTGATGGACTGGGTCGGCAGCACGTCGCGCGCGCTCGACCCGGTCGTGGCCGCGGCGATGGCCCACTACCAGTTCGAGACGCTGCACCCCTTCAACGACGGGAACGGACGGATCGGGCGTCTCCTCGTCGTCCTGCACCTGGTCGCGAGCGGCGCCCTCACCCATCCGCTCCTGACGATCTCCCCGTGGTTCGAGCACCGCCGCGGCGAGTACCAGGATCGGCTGCGGGCGGTCAGCTCCGACGGACACTGGGACGGCTGGATCGGATTCTTCGCCACCGGCCTCGCCGAGTCCTGCCACCAGACGCTGCGAACGGTGGAGGACCTGCTGGGTGTGCAGGCCGCGTACACCGACCAGATCCGGGCCGCGGGCCTGACCGGTGGGCTCGTCCGCGACATCGCCGACCGCCTGATCGGAAACCCGTTCGTGACGGCGACCTCCGTCTCGGGCCTGACCGGGAAGACGCCACAGGCGGCGCGCAACGCCATCCTCCGGCTGGTGGAGATCGGCGTGCTGCGCGAACGCACACGGCGGAGCTACGCCCGGGCCTACGAGGCCCCCGACGTCCTCGACATCCTGCGGCGCCAGTCCTCGCCGGACCGGTCGGCGCCTGACACCTGAGCGCGGGAGACCTTGCGCCCGGGAGACCCTGGCGGCGGGGCGCCGTCCGCTCGTCCGGACCGGACGCGGCTACGCCGGCGGAGGCACGGCTACTTCGGTGACGAGGGGACGAACGGGGGGCGCACGACCGTCATCGGGCTGGGGCGGCCGCGGACGTCGACGTGCACGGTGTCGCCCTCGGCCACGCCGCGGGCCAGCAGGGCGAGGCCGATGCCCTGGCGCAGCGTCGGCGAGAACGTGCCGCTGGTGACCTCGCCGAGCGGCTCGCCCGACGCCGAGGTGACGGCCATGTGCGGGCGGGGGATCGCCCGGCCGGTGGCGCGCAGGCCCCACAGCAGCCGGGCGGCGCCGGCGGCCCGCTCGGCGGCGAGCGCGCCGCGCCCCCAGAACCGCTCCTTGTTCCAGCCGACGGCCCAACCCGAGCGCGCCTGCACCGGCGTGATCGACGCCGAGAGGTCCTGGCCGTGCAGCGGATATCCCATCTCGGTGCGCAGCGTGTCGCGGGCGCCCAGGCCCGCGGGCGACACCCCGAACGGCTCGCCGGCGGCGAGCAGCGCATCCCACAGCGCGGGCGTGTCGTCCCAGCGGGGCAGCAGCTCGAAGCCGCGTTCGCCGGTGTAGCCGGAACGGCAGACGATCACCGGGCGGCCCTGCCAGCTGGCCTCGGTGAAGCTCATGTAGTCGCCGCCCGTCGGCAGCCCCAGCGCCTCGACAAGCTTGGCGGAGGCCGGCCCCTGCACCGCCAGCACGCCGAGGTCCGCGTGCCGGTCGGTCACGGTCACGCCTGTCGGGGCCGCGGCGGCGAGCCGGGCGACGACCTCGGCGTTGTTCGCGGCGTTCGGCACGAGCAGCACCCGCTCCGCCGAGACGAGATAGGCGATCAGGTCGTCGACGACTCCGCCGTTCTCGTCACAGCAGAGGGTGTACTGGGCCTGTCCGGGGGAGATCCGGCCCAGGTCATTCGTCAGGCAGGCGTCGACGAACGCCGCCGCGCCCACGCCCACGACCTCCGCCTTGCCCAGGTGGCTGACGTCGAACACCCCGACCGCCTCGCGGACGGCCTGGTGCTCGGCGAGCACGCCCCGCCCGGCGTACTCGATCGGCATCTCCCATCCGCCGAAGGCGGCCATCTTCGCGCCGAGGCCGACATGACGGTCGTAGAGCGGGGATCGACGCAGCTGTGCCATGGCGCCCAGCCTAGTGTCGCCACCCAGTCGTTCAATACGCTCACCGCATGACAGCCATCGCTCCCAGCTCCGCAGCCCTTGCCGATCTCGACGTGGACGCGGTGGTGATCGGCACCACGTCCGGTGACGGCGGGGTGGCGGTCGCGGGGGGCGCGGGCGAGGTCGACGCGGCGCTCGGCGGGCGGCTCACCGGCGTGCTCGCCTCGCTCGGCGCGACCGGGCGGGCCGGCGAGATCGTGCGGTTCGCGACGCTCGGCGCGCTGCCCGCCGCCACCGTCGTCGCGGTGGGCCTCGGGGCGTCCCCGGTGGATGACGAGGTGCTGCGCCGCGCGGCGGGCGGCGCGGTGCGCGCCCTGGCCGGCACGGGGACGGTCGCGCTCACACTGGCCGCCGCCGGTGGGGTGGTCACGGCCGGGGCGCTGCGGGCGGTGGCGGAGGGCGGGCTGCTCGGCGCGTACGCGTTCGACCGGCTGCGCACGACCTCGGCGAAGGGGCGGCCGGCGCCGGTCGAGGCGCTGACGGTCGTCGTCGACGAGGCGAACCGGCCGCTGGCCGAGCGCGAGATCTCCCGCGCCGCGATCACCACTGAGGCGGTGGCGCTGGTCCGCGACCTGGTGAACACCCCGCCGAGCCACCTGTCCCCCGCGCAGCTCGCCGACGTGGCCGTCGAGAAGGCCACCGAGGCCGGGGTCGCCGTCGAGGTGCTCGACGAGACGGCGCTGACCGAGGGCGGATACGGCGGCATCCTCGGCGTCGGGCAGGGCTCGGCCAACCCGCCACGGCTCGTCCGGCTGGAGTGGCGCGGCGACGCCGCCGAGCATCCGGCGCTCGCGCTCGTCGGCAAGGGCATCACCTTCGACTCGGGCGGGCTGTCGCTCAAGCCGCCGACGGCGATGGAGTGGATGAAGGCCGACATGGCCGGTGCCGCGGCGGTCCTCGGCGCCGTACTCGCGGTGGCCCGGCTGCGGCTGCCGATCACGGTCGTCGGCTGGCTGCCGTGCGCCGAGAACATGCCGGCCGGCGAGGCCATCCGCCCCTCGGACGTGCTCACCCTGCGCGGCGGCACCCGCGTCGAGGTGCTCAACACCGACGCCGAGGGACGGCTCGTCCTCGCCGACGCGCTGGTGCGCGCGGGTGAGGAGTCGCCGGACGTGATCGTCGACGTGGCCACGCTGACCGGCGCCCAGATCGTCGCGCTCGGGCAGCGCACCAGCGGGGTGATGGGTCGCGGTGGGCGCGCGGTCGACGCGGTCGCCTCCGCCGCGGCGGCGACCGGGGAGAGCGTCTGGCCGATGCCGCTGCCGCCCGAGCTGCGCAAGGGCCTGGACTCCACCGTCGCCGACCTCGCGAACGTGCACGGCGGCGGCGGCCGCGAGGGCGGCATGCTCGTCGCCGCCCACTTCCTCGCCGCCTTCGTCGGCGACGAGGCCGACTGGGCGCACATCGACATCGCCGGGCCCTCGTGGAACGGCGGCGAACCCCACGGCCACACCTCCAAGGGCGGCACCGGCGTCATCGTCCGCACCCTCGTCCAGCTCGCCGAGGACCTCGCCACAGCCTCCTGATCCCCGCACCATCCGCACCATCCGCGCGACGGCCGCGCGACGCCGCGCCCCGCCGGCCACGCGACGCCGGCCACGCGACGCAGGCCACTCGCCCATCCGAGCTGACGCGGGACGACCGCGTGAAAGACTGGGCTCGGACCGACGTGCGGTGGGCGACGGTGCGGCGTGGCCTGACGCGCCGGCCCGCGCAGAACGTCGGTTCCGACGGAGCTCAACGAGAAGGGATCCCTGGCGTGGCGGATTCAGCGGCCGGTCCCGTCGATCTGGTCGTCCTCGGCGGCGGAAGCGGCGGGTACGCCGCCGCGCTGCGCGCCGCGGAGCTCGGCCTGAGCGTCGTTCTGATCGAGAAGGACAAGCTCGGCGGCACCTGCCTGCACCGCGGATGCATCCCGACCAAGGCGCTGCTGCACTCGGCGGAGATCGTTGACAACATCAACGAGAGCGAGACCTTCGGGGTCCGCTCCACCCTCGACGGCATCGACATGGCGAAGGTCAACGCCTACAAGGACTCGGTCGTCGCCGGCCTGTTCAAGGGACTGACCGGCCTGGTGAAGGCGCGGGGCATCGAGCTCGTCCAGGGCACCGGGCGGCTGGTGTCACCGACCGCGGTGGCGGTGGGCGACCGGGTCGTCGAGGGCCGGCACGTGCTGCTGGCCACCGGCTCGTACCCGAAGACGCTGCCCGGGCTGGACATCGACCATGAGCGGGTCATCACCAGTGACGACGCCCTGGTACTCGACCGGGTGCCCGCCTCGGCCGTCGTGCTCGGCGCCGGCGCCATCGGCTGCGAGTTCGCGTCGGTGTGGCGGTCCTACGGCGCCGAGGTGACGATCGTCGAGGCGCTGGGGCACCTCGTCCCGCTGGAGGACGAGTCCAGCTCGAAGCTGCTGGAGCGCGCGTTCCGCAAGCGCGGCATCACCCAGCACCTGGGCGCCCGCTTCGCCGGGGTGAAGACGACCGACGACAGCGTCACCGTCTCGTTGGAGAGCGGCAGGACCATCGAGGCCGAGCTGCTGCTCGTCGCCGTCGGCCGCGGGCCGGTGTCCGCGAACCTCGGGTACGAGGAGGTCGGCGTCGCCCTCGACCGCGGCTACGTCCTGGTCGACCGCGAGCTGCGCACGAACATCCCGACCATCTCCGCGCTCGGCGATCTGCGCCCCGGCCTGCAGCTCGCGCACGTCGGGTTCGCCGAGGGCATCTACGTCGCCGAGCGGCTCGCGGGGCTCAACCCGGTGCCCGTCGACTACGACAACATCCCCCGCGTCACCTACTCGCATCCCGAGGTGGCGTCGGTGGGGCTGACCGAGGCGGCGGCACGGGAGCGCTTCGGCGAGGTCCGCACCGTCACGTACAACCTCGCGGGCAACGGCAAGGCGCAGATCCTGCGGACCACGGGCGCGGTGACGCTGGTGGCCGCGCCCGACGGCCCGGTGGTCGGCGTTCACATGGTCGGCGACCGGGTGGGCGAGCTCATCGCGGAGGCCCAGCTCATCACGAACTGGGAGGCGTTCCCCGCGGAGGTCGCCCAGCTGATCCACCCCCATCCCACCCTGTCCGAGGCTCTCGGCGAGGCGCACCTGGCGCTGGCCGGCAAGCCGCTGCACACGCACGGCTGACCGGTCGGCCCGACCCACCCACGACGTTCCAGGCCACGCCACAGCAACAGCAACAGCGCGCCTCCGGCCGGCCCGCTTGCGCGGTGCAGATACCGGAAGCGACGAAGGAGTCGTTCCAGCATGTCTGTATCTGTCACGATGCCCCGGCTCGGGGAGAGTGTCTCCGAGGGAACCGTCACCCGTTGGCTGAAGCAGGAGGGCGAGCGCGTCGAGGCCGACGAGCCGCTCCTCGAGGTCAGCACGGACAAGGTCGACACCGAGATCCCCGCCCCCGCTGCCGGTGTCATCAGCTCCATCAAGGTCGCCGAGGACGAGACCGTCGAGGTCGGCGTCGAGCTCGCGGTCATCGACGACGGCGCCGAGGGCGGCGGTTCCGCCCCGGCCCGTCGCGTCGGCGGCCATGAAGATCGCGCAT
>NZ_FZMO01000376.1 GCF_900197875.1 Frankia canadensis
GGGCCCGTCGGAGCGGACCGGCGGCGTTGGCGGAGCAACGGCCCGGGCCTGTCACGGATGGTGGCGATACCCCGGGCGGCGGAGCACTCAGTCCCACGGCCCGTCCCCTCGGGGGAGTGACCTCTGTCGCGAACAGGCATTTCTCGGTGGCTAGTCTTAGTGAACTCTTACCGGCGACGCGCGCCATCGCTGTGAATTCGCGAGAAACCCAGGAGAGAGGCCGGCCAACGACTATGGGATGGGCGCACGAGGGCGATGCCCCGGCATCGCCGATACCCGATCGGGTGTTGACTCCTGGTGAGCAGATTCTTGCCGCGTCGGACCGGGCGAGTGCGCCCCTGACCTGCGGGCTGCTGGTGCAGATCGACGGCCGGTTGGACCCCGACCAGCTACGGTCCGCGGTCTGGGCGGTGATTCGTCGCCACCCGATGGCCCGGGCCGTGCTCTACGGCTCCCGCCAGCACGCGTGGCGCTTCGCCGCCGAACCGACCGCGGATCCGTTCGGTTTCGTCGACGACGGGACCGACGGCTGGCGAGTCCAGGAGCTCCTCTCGTCGGCGCCGTTCGACCTGCGCCGCTACCCGCCGCTGCGGGTGGCGCTCGTCCGCCGCCCCGAAGGCGACCAGCTCTGCGTGGTCGCCCACCATCTCGCCTTCGACGGGCTGCGTCTCGCCGCCCTCGTCACCGAGATCCTCGACCACTACCGCCACCCGTCCGACGAGCACCACCCGTCCGACGGTCCGCGGCCGGCGGGCGGCACGGTGCGGGGGATGCCGGCGGGAATGTCCGCGGTGGTCCGTTCCGGGGCGCCGGGCTGGTCGGCGCTGGTGCGTCGCTCCGGTCGCTACATCACCCCGCTGACGCTCGGCCGCGGCGACGGCTACGGCTTCCACCCGATGGTGCTGCCGGCGCCGAGCGGCGGCCGCACTCTTCCCGACGGCCGCCACATGACGGTCAACGACCTGCTGCTCGGGGCCGCGCACCTCGCGGTCGACCGGTGGAACGCCCGGCGCGGCGGCGAGACGGGGCGGCTGCGCATCCGCATGCCGGTCGACCTGGTCACCGCGCCGTCGTTCGCGGCCTCGGCGAGCTCGTCGTCGTTCCCGGGGCCGGCGGAGATCAGCGGCAACCGGACCGGTCAGACGATCATCATGAGCGAGGCGGCCGAGCGGGCCGATCCGGTGCGCCTGGCCGGCCGGGTCGTCGAGCAGACATGCCAGGCCAAGCAGGTCGTCCCGCCGCCGGTGCCGGGCGTGTCGGGTGCCCTCGGGATCGCCGCCGCCCGGTTCGTCCCGGGCCCGTGGCGCAGCACCCTGCTGCGCCTGGGCGTCGCCGCCGGGCGCCCGCTGCTCGCGCCGACCGCCGCGGTCAGCAACCTCGGCCGTCACGACGCGGTGGCCGGACCGATCGGCACGGCCGCGCCGCGCGCGGGGTCCGGGCGGCTGCTCGTCGCGGTCGGCAGCGGCGGCCTGGTGGCCGGTACCGGCCCGGCCGTGACCGCCGTCTACTTCACTGGGACGGCCGGAATGCCGCAGGGCCTGTTCATCGGGGTGCTCGGGATGGGGGACAGGCTCAACGTCACCTTCGGCCATCACCGGCAGCTGTTCGGTCCGGGCTCCGTGCCGGCCTTCGCGGATCTCTTCCGGGCCTCGTTCGCCGAACTGGTCGAGATCGGCTCCGCCGGGTCGGCGACGCCGCCCGCCTCGGCGCCCCCGTCCGTGGCGTCACCGCGGTCCGCCTCGCCGGCACCGGCGTCGGAGCCGGCCGCCGCTCCGGCTCGACGGCCGGAGCGGAGCCGCTTCTCCCCGGCCGCCGACCAGCGCCGGGGCACCGTCCCCACCCGCTGATCGTCCCCACCCGCTGATCGTTCCCGGCCGCGCGGCGCCCGCGCTCGTCGCCGGCGCCCGTGCGGGCGGCGGTTCAGCGGGCGGCGGCCGGGACGCCCGCGGGCGGACCGGGGAGCGGGGCGGCACCGCGGCGGTCGACGGTGGGGGAGGCCGGCAGCGCGTGCCCGGCGGCGAGCAGGAGATCCTCGCCGGTGCCGGGACGCAGGCGTGCCGGCGACCGCAGCCCGGCGCGGGCCAGCGCGGCGCGGGCGTCCGCCTCACCGGTGCCGTAGAGGAGCGCGACCATCTCCGCGCCGGCCGGATCCGGCCGGTAGAGCAGGTCGGTGCGGCGCAGGGCGGGCCGCGGGGCGCCGGGCGCCAGGGTGAAGGTGGCGTGGGTGAGCTCGTCATCCACCCGCC
>NZ_FZMO01000157.1 GCF_900197875.1 Frankia canadensis
GCCAGGTCCAGGCCGGTCACCGGGGAGTCGGCGGGAGGGGGCGATGGTGCGGGAGCGCCCGGCTCGGGTTCCGCCTCCCCGGGGACCGGTGCCAGCCAGCAGAGCGGAAACGTCCACGAGGGGGCGAAGCAGCCGGCGACCACTCCGTGCGGCCCGCGGACCGTCACCATCGCGGTCCAGCCCTCGAACAGCCACGCCGCGGCACGCCTGATCGACCGCGTCAGTCGCGTCAGTCGCGTCATCTCGTCTGGTCAGCCGGCCGGACGAGGAGACGGCGCGGACGTGCAGACCACGGTGTGCACGTCGCGGAGGCTGGTGGCCGCCAGGACGTCGGGTAGCGAGATGGGCGCGCCGGTCCGCTGTTCGAGGACGGAAAGCAGGGCCAGCAGGTGCACCGAATCCCAGCCGGGCACCTGGTCGAGGTCGAGCTCCGTGTCGGCCTCGGTCAGCGGCAGGCCCAGCTCGCCGCGCAGGAGTTCGACGAACTCGTCGATGGTGATCATGCGGTGCCCTCTCCGGGGTCGGCGTCGACGTGCAGATGCTCGGGCGTCTCCAGCGGCTCGGCGAGGGAATGCCGGAAACACGCGATGTCGCCGTCCGCGTGGTCGCCGGCCGTGGGCACCCGTTCGAATCCGTAGCGCGGGTAGAGGTCGTGGACGAATCCGTTGCGGGCGGAGGGCCGGTAGGTGCCGTGCACGGCCCGCGCGCCACTGGCCCGGGCCTGGTCCAGAATCGTGGAAAGACAGGCCTGTTCGATGCCGCGGGAGAAGACCCGGCAACTGAGCACGAAGTTGTCAATGTGAACGTCCGGGCCGGAGCGCCGCATAAACACGGCGCCGACCAGTCCGTTGTCGCCGAACCGGTCGCGGGAGCGGATGGTGAGCACCCGGGAGTGCGGGTCGGCGAGCAGCTGGTGGACGTCCCCGGGCTGCATCCGCAGGGTGGTGAGATTGAACTGGTTCGTGCGCAGGCTGAGCTGGGAGACGCGCGGTACGTCGGATTCGACGGCGTCCGCCAGGCGGACCGAGACCCGCAGTTCGCGCAGGTATCCCTGCAGCGAGTCGAAGCTCTGCAGGAAATCGTTCCGGTCGGCCTCCTCGCGGTATTTCGTCACGCGGGTCCGGTCTTCCGCCGTGAGCCCCCGGGTGGCGAACCAGCCGTCCGACAGCAGCCGCGTCGGGTGCGACGCCGGCTCGTCGTCGAGCGCCACGACGGCGACGGCGGGCAGCTCCCGGCTGACCAGCTCACACTCGAAGCGACTGTCATCGACGAAGACGAGGCTGTCCAGCCCGAGGTTGAGCGCCTCGGCGAGGTCGGCCAGGGCCTCGTGCTTGGGCCGCCAGCTCGCCGTGACACGCACGAAGTCGTCCTCCCGCAGCGGCATGTCCGTGCGGCGGCGCAGGGCCTCCCGGACCAGGTCACGGTCGTTCTTGCTCACGATCGCCAGCAGCACGCCCTGGGATCCGAGCTGGCGCACCACCCGCTGGAAGCGGGCGAACGCCTCGCCCCGCGGCGCGTCGGCGACCTCGATGCCCTCGACGCCGTCCTCGCCGAGGATTCCTCCCCACAGCGTGCCGTCGAGATCGAGCACCAGGCACTTGCGGGTGCGCCCGGCGAGGTGCCGGGCGAGATGCCCCACCTCCGCGGCATAGACGGCGAGCAGGGCCGGGGACAGGTGCGCCCTGGCGTAGGTGCTCAGCCGCTGCTCGATGAGCGCGACACCGTCGGCGAGGAACGGATCGAGATCGACGACGACCAGGCTCGGGTGGCCCGCGGCCAGCCGCAGCAGCCGCGCGTTCGCCTCCCGCCACAGCGCGCCGAGTGTCGCGCGGGCGCCGAGGTCGACGAGCTGCGCCTGCCACAGCCGCGGCAGCGGCAGGGTGTTGAGGACGAGCACTCCCCGTCCGCGCGCTTCGAACTCGGTCACCAGGTGCTCGAGGAGCTGGACCTTCTCGTCGAACGCGCGGGCCACGTCCGCGGGTTGCCACTCCACGGGCAGTTCGTCGAGGACGACCATCGGATCCAGCACGCACAGCGTCAGGTCGGGCTTCTCGGCGTAGAGGCGGCTTGTCGGGTCCGCGAGGTCGAAGACGTAGCCGTCGAACGCCGAGACCACCGGGCGTAGCAGCAGGCCATGCCGGGCCAGCTGCATCGTCAGCGGCGCCAGCAGCGGCGCCAGGGTGCCATGTCCGGTGATCGCCAAGGTGAGGACCGGTGTCGTCGGATGGGCTCGCAGCACGTCGTCCGGATCGAGGCGGGCGAGCAGGTGGCCGGCGCGGAGGCGCTCGGCGTCCGGCAGGGCGGCGAGCCAACCTGGCACCTCGGCATAGCGAGATGCCAGGTCGCCACGCTGGAACGCGGCGAACAGCTGGCTGGCGGATTCGGGGACGGCGGTCTGGGTGTCGTCCATCCTCACTCCTGGTCGGCGGCTGGCCCCGCCGACGCCCAGGAGTGAGGCAGGAACGCCTGCGCACCACGATCGAGGGGCCCGGGGCCGCTACCTCTCGATCGTCGCCCGGGCGGCTAAAACCCGGCTTTGGTGTGGTTAAGCTCGCGGCCCGTGCCGCCAGCCAGGACGGCACGCCGACCCGGGTCAGTGTTTCGGTCGTGCCGTCCGGTCAGGGGATGCCCGCGCCGACGGCCGGGCGGGGCAGGCCCAGCCGTTCCCGCAGGGTCGTGGCCTCGTAACCACCGCGGAACAGCCCGCGCTCCCGCAGGGCCGGGGCGACGCCGCGGGTGATGGCCGGCAGGTCGTGGCGCGAGACGCCGGGGCGGAGCCGGAACCCCTCGACCCCGAGGCCGTGCCAGTCGGCGAGCAGGTCGGCGAGGCCCTCCGGGGTTCCGGTGAAGATCAGTGCGTCCGAGGTGGTCTCCGCGCCCGCCAGCGCGTCCAGCCGTCGCAGGCGGGTCCGCGCCTCCTGCTCGGTCCGGTCCAGGAAGACGACGAGGTCGGCGAAGACGCGCAGGGGTGACCTGCGGCCCGCCTCCGCCTCGAGCTTGCGGACCCAGTCCACGGTCGCGGTCACCGCGTCGGTCTCCCGCGGGGTGAGGAAGACGACGTCGGCGTTGCCCACGGCGAACCGGTGCGAGTGCTCGGCGTGCGACAGCGCCGGTCAGGTATTCGGCCACGCCAGGGTCGCGGGGGCTGGTGAACCGCGGCGGCGTCCGGCGGGGACCGGGCATGGACACGCCGTGCGCGGCGGACAGCGGACGCCAGCCCACGCGGCCGCCGGTGAGGTGATCGAGCGTGGCAACCGTGGTCGCCAGCCGGAAGGGGTCGGAGTGGATGGTGGCGGCGGGCACCAGTCCGATGCGCGTGGTCAGCCGGGCGGTGTAGGCGGCGACCAGCAGGGTGTCGAGGCGGCCGCTGACCTGGTCGGCGCGGTCGTCGGGAGTGCCGGGGCGGGCGGACTGCAGGGCGGGGGAGTCCTCCATCGTCACGAAGTCCAGCAGTCCCCGCTCCGCCTCGACGATCTGCTCGCCCCAGTAGTCGGCGGTGAGCAGGTCGCCGCCGCCCGCGTCGGAGTCGCGCCAGGCCGCCGGGTGCCACCCGGCATCGGCGAGGGCGACGGCGAGGTGTAAGCGGCTGTTTTCGGGCATGGCGCGCCTCCAGATGGCGGCTGGCCGCCGCCGTTGGTCGTCCGCGTGCTCGGTGGGGTCCGGAGGGGATCAGCTCCGGGGGCGCAGTCCCGTCATGACGAAGTCGAGCAGTCGGGCACCGTCGTCCGACGTCTGCTCGGCGGTGAGCGCGATGGCGTTGATCAGCTTCAGCAGTGTCGAGGTATCCAGATCGGAGCGGAACGAGCCGGCGGCCTGGGCCGCCCGGAGCAGGCCGTCCACCGCCATCCGCATCTCCCGGCACGCCTGGTACAGCAGGGATGACTCGTGGTGCAGGGTCGGCATCAGCGACGACGCCAGCCACCGGTAGGCGGTCAGGTGCCGGACGAACGCGCCGATCCACTCCAGCAGCGCGTCCTCGGCGCTCAGCCCCGCGGCGGGCTCGGCCGCCAGCTGCCGCAGGGATTCGAAACGGTCGGAGAGCACGGCCTCCAGCAGGGCCTCGCGGGTCGCGAAGTGCCGGTAGACGGTGCCGACGCCGACGCCGGCGAACCGGGCGACCTCGTGCAGCGAGGCGTCCGCCCCCTGGGCCGCGAAGACCGACCGGGCCGCGGACAACACCCGGGCGCGGTTGCGGGCCGCGTCCGCCCGGACAGGTTGACCCTGTGCTGACTGGTCCGCGTGGATGCGCGGGGTCGCTGTCGGCGTCATCGTGGCCCCCTTGGTGTGTGCACCGCCAGAATCGCACAGACGCGCGGCCGGTCGGGACCGGTCACTGTTGTGGAGCGGACCGTGCGGGGTCACGGATGACGACCACCGCGAGGACGACGGCGGCGGCGGCCAGTGCCGCGGGCACGTACATCGCCGAGGCGATGCCCTCGGCCCACGCGTGCCGGAGTTGCGCGGCCGGGCTGAGCCCTGGCACCGGGTGAGCGGCGGAGTCGCGCAGCGAGGTGCCGTACACCGTGGTCAGCACCGCGACGCCCATGGTCGAGCCGACCTGCTGCAGGCACTGGAGCAGGCCGGAGGCGGAGCCGGTGGCCTGGGGCGGCAGCCCGGCGAGGATCACCGAGTTCAGCGGCATGAACGTCAACCCGATGCCGACGCCGAACAGCAACAGCGGCCCGAGCACGCTCGCCGGATAGCTGGACCGGTCGTCCAGCAGCACCAGCCAGACCGCCGCCCCGGCGAGCATCACTGTGCCGATCGTGGTGAGCCGCTTGCCGCCAAGTTTGGTCATCATTGTCGGCGCGGTGCGCGCGCAGACGAACTGCAGCGCCGCCATGGGCAGGAACGCGAGCCCGGCGCGCAGCACGCTGAAACCCAGCACCTGCTGGACGAAGACCGACATATACAGCATGACGCCGCCCATGGCCGCGCCCAGCAGCAGCATGTTGGTGTACGCGGCGGCGCGGGTGCGCTGGCCGAGCAGCCGGTAGGCGACGATCGGCTGCTCGGCGCCACGCTCGATCAGTGCGAAGGCGACGAGCAGGACCGCCGCGGCGCCGAACGCGCTCAGAGTGAGGCCGTCGGACCATCCGTCGGAGGCGGCGCGGATGAAGCCGTAGGCAAGCGAGGCCACCCCCAGCGCGGAGGTGATGGCACCGCCGACGTCGAACCGGGCCGAGTGGCGCGGAGTGTCCTTCAGGAACCGCGGGGCGAGCAGCGCGGTGGCGGCGCCGAACGGCAGGTTGATGAAGAACACCCAGCGCCAGGAGGCGGTGGCCAGCAGCCCGCCGAGGATCAGGCCGAGGGTCAGTCCGAGTCCGGCCATCATGGAGAACACGCCGAGCGCCCGGTGGCGCGCGGGCCCGTCGGCGAACGTGGTCGCCAGCAGGGCGAGTGACGCGGGTGCCGCGAACGCCGCTCCGGCGCCCTGCACCGCCCGCGCGGCGATGAGCATCTCGGCGTTGCCGGCCAGCCCGGCGGCGAGGGAGGCGAGTGTGAACACGACGAGCCCGCCGACGAACAGCCGACGCCGCCCGAACGCGTCGCCGGCGCGCCCGCCGAGCAGCAGCAGGCCGCCGAAGGCGAGCGAGTACCCGACCTGGACCCAGGCTGCGCCACTGGTGGACAGCGACAGGTCTTCGGTGATCTTGGGTAGTGCGACGTTCACGATCGTGCCGTCCACCACCACCATGAGCTGACAGGTGACGATGAGCGCCAGTGCGACGGCGAGGCGACGTCGATGTCGCGCCTCGGCAGCCGGATCGGTGGCGGGCTCCACGATCACTGGCTGGGCCGGCCCGGCCAGTGCGGCCTGCTGGTCCTGGCTGGTCATGACACGTGCCTCCGGGCGGAGATCGAGGCCGGATGGGTGGCCAGGCGATTCGGACAGGTGGTCCGTTTCGACGATACGGACCGCCAGTCCGCTTTTCAAGCAGGCGCGGCGGTCAGCGAGCGCCCGGCTACCCGATCCTGACCGGGTCGGTCAGCTGGCCCAGGCCGCCAGCCGGGCCGGCGCCGCGGCCGCGATGCCGAGCCGCTCGCGCAGCGATCCGCTCCCGTACCGGGAGCGCAGGACGCCACGGTCGCGCAGCTCGGGGACGAGGCCCTGGGTGATCGCGAGAAGGTCGTGGGGCAGCGCCGCCGGCCGCAGTCGGAAGCCCGTCACCCCCAGTGACCGCCAGGAATGGAGAAGATCGGCCAGATCGCCGGGGGTGCCAGTAAAGATCAGGGCATCGGAGGTCAGGGGGGTGCCGTTCAGCTCGTCGAGGCGGGCCCTGCGCTCGTCCGCCGCCGCCTGCGTGTCCTCGAGCAGTACCAGCAGGTCCGCGTACACCCGCAGGGGAGCCGGCCGCGGGACGGTCGCCTCCTGTTCCCGCAGGTCGGCGAGGATCTGCGGGAGGCCATCGAGGCCCGGCGGGGTCACGATGGCGAGGTCGGCCGACCGGGCCGCGAACTCGTGGGAGTAGCGGGTGTGGGACAGCGTGATCACGACGGGATGCCCCTGGGGTGGGCGCGGCGTGGTGGCGGGGCCGTCCACGCTGAACCAGTCGCCGGTGATGTCGAGGGCCCGCACCTTCGCCGGGTCGACGAACCATCCGGCGTCCGGCTGACGGACGAGCGCGTCATCGCCCCAGGTGTCCCAGAGTTGGCGGACCAGGTCGACGGTCTGTGAGCCCGCGGCGAAACCGCGCCGCAGATACGCCACCACCTCGGGATTGTCCAGGGTGCGCGGCGGGGACGGGCGTGGTTCCCGGTGTGCCGGCAGCGGCCCGGCGGCGCCGCGGTGGACCGCGATCGTGCGCCAGCCGGCCCGGCCGCCGCTGAGGTGGTCCAACGTGGCGAGGCCGGTCGCGAGCCGGTACGGGTCGGTCCGCGTGGTCACCGACGGGACGATGCCGAGCGAGGAGGTCGCCAGCGCCATCGTGGTGGCCGCCAGCAGCGGGTCGAGCCGGCCGCGCACCTGGTCGTGCCGGTCGTCGGGCTGGCCGGCCTGGACGGACTGGATCTCCGAACTGTCCTCGATCGTGACGAAGTCCAGAAGGCCCCGCTCGGCCTCGCGGGCGAGGTCCTGCCAGTAGGCGGCGGTGAACAGGTCCGCCGGACGCGCGTCCGGCGCGCGCCACGCCGCGGGATGCCACCCGGCGTCGTTGAGCGCGACCGCGAGGTGCAGGGACTGGTCCGTCGTCATGTGCGGCTCCTGGGAGGTGCCCGGGATGGGCGGGCACCGGGTCGGGCGGTGGTGGTGGACCGCGGGTCATGGGCATCCCACGGTCACGTCAGACGCGAAAGGGACACTTGGTCCGTTTCGGGTTGCGAACAGAGTACGGCAGGGTCGCGCCGATCGGATGTGATCGGAGTGATTCGTGTGGACCAAGTGACGCTTTAGGCGTTCCTATTAGCGTCTGCCCGCGGACCCCGGAGTTCCTGACCCGTTTCCCAGTGACTGTGCGGAGGCCGCGCGATGACCGAGTCCGTCGACGAGGTTCCACGCTTTCCTTTTCCCGACGGCCCGCAGGGCAGCCCCCCGCACGAGTACGCCGAGCGGCGCGCGCGGTGCCCGTTCGGCGAGGTGCAGCTGCCCAGTGGCGATCGCGGCGTGCTGCTGGTGACCTACCGCGACGTGGCCGCTGCCATGTCCGATCCCCGGCTGAGCCACAACCTGACCGCCCCCGGATCGCCGCGCGTGATGCGTGGGCCGAGCGCCCTGGACGACCCGGAGTTCATCCTGAACAAGGAGGGTCCGGACCACCTGCGGCTACGGCGGATTATCGCGGCCACCTTCACCCCGCGGGCCATCGAGCGGTGGAAGCCGGTGATCCGCGCGACCGCCCGTGAGCTGATCGACGACATGGAGAAGCAGGGGGGTCCCCTCGATCTCGTGCGGGCCTACGGGCTCGCGCTGCCGATCCGCATCATCTGCCAGCTTATGGGCGTGCCCGAGCGGGACGCGGACCGGTTCCGCACGTGGTCGATGGCGCTGGCCTCGGCCGTCGTGATGGAACCCGCCGAGCGCGGCCGGCGCATGGTCGAGTTCATGGGCTACGTACGTGAGCTGATCGCCGAGCGCCGGCGGGAGCCGCAGGACTTCCTCCTCGACAGTCTCATCGCGGCGCGCGACGGCGAGGACAAACTGACCGAGGCCGAGCTCGAGAACCTCGTCCTCAGCCTGATCGGCGCCGGCAACGAGACGACGTCCAACGTCCTCGGGAAGTCGTTCTTCGTCCTGCTGCGCGACGACGCGGTGCTGTGGCGGAGCCTGGCCGCCGATCCCGGGCTCGTGCCGTCGGCCGTCGCGGAGATGCTGCGGTACAACCCGCTGGGCAACGGTGGCTCGCTGCGCCTCGCCACCGAGCGGGTCACGTTGCCCTCGGGCACCGTCGAGAAGGGGCAGGCGGTGTTCGTCGCGACGGCCTCGGCGATGCGGGACGAGACCGTGTACGACGAGCCCGACACGGTCCGCCTCGACCGGGACGCGCCGCCGGTGCTGGCCTTCGGGGCCGGACCGCACTACTGCGTGGGCGCCTATCTGGCCAGAGCGGAGATCGGCATCGCCCTCGAGCAACTGTCGTCGCGTCTCCCGGGACTTCGGCTGGCCGTCGAGCCCGAGGAGGTCAGGTTCACGGGCGGCGATCTCATGCGGCCCGTCGAAGCGCTGCCGGTGACCTGGTAGCAGCCCGAACCGCCTCCGATCCCCGATTTCGACGAAAGGTCTGTCCATCATGTCCGACGTCAGCACGACGGTGCCCCACGCCTCGCCCCGGACCATCATTGACCGAATGCTGGAGCTGCTGGGCCGGCACGACTACTCGGGCTTCGCCGACATCTTCGCCGAGGACGCTGTCTGTGACATGCCGTTCATGACGGTTCCCGTCCTGCGGCACATCGAGGGCCGGGAGAAGATCAAGGCGACGATCGCCGGTGCGGAGGCGGCCAGCCCGATCAAGCTCGGCGAGGTCAGGTCGCCGGTGGTCTACGAAACCAGCGACGCGGAGCTGTGGTTCGTCGAGTACACGGCGACCGGGACGGTGACGACGACCGGCGGTTCGTACCGCACGACGTACTTCGTCATGCTGCGCATCCGTGACGGCCTGATCCACTACTACCGCCAGTACAACGAGAGCGGCGCCGCGATCATCGCCTCGACCACCCCCGCCGGCTGACCGGCGCCGCGAGGGCCGCGCCGGTCGCTCGGCGCCGGCCCCGCGCTCAGAGCTCCTCGGCGACCTTCGCGAGGAGCTCGTAGGAGTGCACCCGCGCGCCGAAGTCGTGGGTCGACGTTGTCGCGATGACCTCGGCGGCGCCGGTCGCCTCGACGAGCTGCGCGATCTTCGCCCGGACGCGATCCGGCCCCCCGATCACATGGGTCTCCAGGCGCTCGGCGACAGCCGCGCGCTGCGCGGGGGTCAACGGATACCGCGCGGCTTCGGCGTCGGTCGGCAGCAGCTGTGGCGGTTGCCCTGAGCGCAGCAGCACCATGCTGACCGCGACCGGGAGCGCCAGCCGGGCCGCCTCGGCATCGGTCTGCGCGACGACGACGGTGGCGGCCAGGATGAGATCGGGCCGGGCGCGCACGGGCGACGGCTCGAAGGCGCGGTGGTATTCCGCCGCGGCGGCCGCCGCGCCGGCGGGGTTGAAATGATGAGCGAACGCGTAGGGCAGGCCCAGCCTGCCGGCGAGCCGCGCGCTGTCGGGACTCGACCCCAGCAGCCAGACGTCCGGCGCGTTGCCCACCGCGGTGACGGCCTGGACCGGACGCGGGTGCCGCGGGTCCGCCGGGGAGAAGTAGCCGAACAGCTCGGCCAGATGCGCAGGGAAGTCGCGGTCCGCACCCCGGCGCAGCGCCGTCGCGGTGGGGCCGTCCAGCGCGCCGGCTCGGCCAATGCCCAGGTCGATCCGCCCGGGGAAGAGGGCCTGCAGCGTCCCGAACTGCTCGGCGACGATCAGCGGCGGGTGGTTGGGCAGGATCACCCCGCCCGAGCCGACGCGCAGGCTCGTGGTGGCGGCGGCCAGCCGGGCGGCCAGGACCGCGGGTGTCACGCTCGCCACGCTTGGCGTGTTGTGATGCTCCGCCAGCCAGTAGCGCACGTAGCCCGCGGACTCGGCCGCTCGCGCGAGTTCCACGGCCTCGTTGAGCGCGGTCGCGGGCGTGGTGTCCGACCAGACCGGGGCCGTGTCGAGGACTGACAGGCGCAGGCCGGATGCAGTGGTCACGTTGCTTCCCTCCGTGGCGCGGATCTGCAGGGGATTGCTGTCGGGCGACGGTCACACTGCTGACGGCAAGGGCGTGCCGGGTCGTGCGTGCGATGCGCGGTCTCGATGTCGCGCAGGCGGGCCCACGACTACGGTAGTGGCTCGCCAGTTGTCCTTGCGTAGCCGGTCGTGTCCCGTCGCGCACCACCGTCCTTGGCGAGGTCGACGCGTCCGGGCCGCAACCGGGGCAGCGCCGCGAGCAGGTCCTGGGTGTAGGGATGGCCCGGGTGTTCGAAGACCTCGTCGGCGTCGCCCGCCTCGACCACGCGGCCGGCGCGCATGACCATCACCCGATCGCTGAGATGCTGGACGACGCCGAGGTCGTGCGAAACGAAGAGCATGGCGGTGCCCAGGTCGCGGCGCAGGCCGTCGAACAGGTCGAGGATCTGGGCCTGGACGGACACGTCGAGCGCCGAGACCGGCTCGTCGCAGACCAGCACCGCGGGCTCGGGGGCCAGGGCGCGGGCGACGGCGACCCGCTGTCGTTCCCCACCGGACAGCTGCGCCGGACGGCGGTCCAGCAGGCCCGCGGCGAGACCGACCCGGTCCAGCAACGCGGCGACGCGGCGGCGCCGCTGGTCGCCCCGCTCCGGCACGGCCTCGCCGACGATGCGCGCGACGGTGTACCGCGGGTCGAAGGAGCCGAGCGGATCCTGCGGCACGAGCTGGATCCGTCGCCGCAGCGGGCGGCGCTGTGGCTCGGGTCGTCGCGACCATGCCTCGCCGTCTAGAAGCACCGTGCCCGAGTCGGGTGCCAGCAGCGCGAGGATGAGGTTGGCGACCGTGGTCTTGCCGGATCCCGACTCGCCGACGACCCCGAGGATCTCCGCCGGTCGAAGCTCGAACGACACGTCATCGACGGCGCGGCGGGCCGAGCCGTCCGGCCCGGGAAAGGACTTGGTCAGCCCGCTCGCGGTCAGGATGGGCGCGGTGGCCTGCACCGGCCGGGCCTGCACCGGCAGGGACCGGGCGGGCGCCGCGGGTGCGGTGGGCCGGGCGGGTTCGGCGTACCAGCAGCGGGCCGACCGACCGGGCCCGACCGGTACCGCGGTCGGTCGCTGTTCGAGGCACCGGTCGGTCACCTGCGGGCATCGCGGCGCGAACACGCATCCGCCGGTGGGCTGCGGGGTGGCGGCGGCCGTCGTGGGGGGCGCGAGCGGCAGGCCCCGGTTGGCCGCCGAGGGCACGGCCGCGAGCAGGAGCCGGGTGTAGGGGTGCGCCGGTGTGCTGAGCAGATCCGCCGCCGGTCCCTGCTCGACGATCAGGCCCTGGTACATCACCGCCACCCGGTCCGCGATCCCGGCGACGACCGCGAGGTCGTGGCTGACGAGCAACAGGGCCGTGCCGGCGGACTTGCGGCCTGCCAGCGAGGCCAGCAGCCTCGCCTGGGTGGTGACGTCGAGCGCGGTGGTCGGTTCGTCGGCGACGAGGATGGGCGGCTCCGCGGCCATCGCCGCGGCGATCAGTGCTCGCTGGCGCAGTCCGCCGGACAACTCGTGCGGGTACTGGCGGGCGCGCACCTCCGGCTCGGGGACTCCGGCCTGGTCCAGCAGGTCGACGACGCGGCCGGGGACGTCCCGACCGGCGACCACCCGATGGTTGCGCAGCGCCTCGGCGATCTCGGCGCGGACCGGCCGCAACGGATCGAGCGAGACCAGCGCGTCCTGGAGCACCAGGCCGATGCTGCCGCCGCGGACCTGGCGCAGGCGACGCGCGGACATGGAGAGCAGGTCCTCGCCGTCGAGGTCCATCCTTTCGGCCTCGACGCGCGCCCGCGGTCCGGCGAGGCCGAGCAGGGAGCGCACCGTCACACTCTTGCCCGACCCCGACTCGCCGACGATGGCCAGGCACTCGCCTGCGGCGAGGGTGAGGTCCACGCCCCGCACGGGGCGAACGCGGGAGCGATGCGCCGGAAAGGTGACTCGCAGGTCGCGCACGTCCAGCAACGGCCGCCCGGGCGGGCCCGGCGCGGGGGCTGGCGGGCGCCGTGGCCCGGTCGCGGAGTCAGGCACGGGGCACCGACTCCCGGCGCTCGAAGCGGCGCTGCAGGTCCCGGCCGGCGATGTTCAGCGCGACGACGGTCAGGGCGATGGCGACGCCGGGAAACACCGCGGGGGCCCAGGCGACGGCGAGGTAGTTGCGGCTGGTGGACAGCATCGACCCCCACTCGGCCTGCGGCGCGCGCGGACCCAGGCCGAGGAAGCTGAGCGTCGTCCCCGCGATGATTGCCGAGCCGATGTTGATCATCGAGAAGACGAGCAGCGGAGGCAGCGCGTTCGGCAGCACGTGGCGCAGCTGGATCGACAGGGGCGGGCGACCGAGGACGACGGCGGCGCGGACGAAGTCGGACCGGCGGACCACCAGGCTCTGCGATCGTGCGATGCGCAGGAATCCCGGCATCGTCGCGCAGGCCAGCGCGATCACGGAGTTGGTGGAGCCCGGTCCGAGCGTCGCGATGACCAGCAGCGCCAGCAGAAGGCCGGGAAAGGCGAGCAGCACGTCGGCCAGGCGCATGATCACGGTGTCCGCCCGCCGGCCCCAGGTCGCGGCGGCGACACCGAGCGCCGCGCCGATCACGAGTGCGATCAGGGTGGATCCGACGCCGATCAGCAGCGACGGCCTGGCCCCGTAGACGATCCGGCTGAGGATGTCGCGGCCGAGCTCGTCCGTGCCGAGCGGATGGCCGCCTCCCGGCGGGGCGAGTGCGACGGCGGGATCCGCGGCGTCCGGTGCCAGCGAGGTGAACGCGCCCGGCCAGGCCAGGGCGACCAGGATCAGCCCCACCACGGCCCAGGACACGGCCAGCGGCGCCCGACCGATCCGCCCCGCCAGGCCGCCGCGTATCCGCAGGGTCGCGGCCTCGGGTGGCGCGGTCACGCCGTCGCCGTGCGCAGCCGGGGATCGACGACGCGGTAGAGAACGTCGATGACCAGGTTGAGGACGCAGAACACCAGCGCGGACACCAGCACGACGCCGGTGACCGTCGGCAGGTCCCGCGACGTGATGGCGGTCGCGGCGATCCGCCCCAGGCCCTGTCGGCTGAAGACCGTCTCGACCACCACCGTGCCGCCGAGAAGCGCGCCGAGGATCCATCCCGACACGGTGAGCAGCGGGATCAGGGCGTGCCGCAGACCGTGCCGCAGCCGCACCATGGTCTCCCCGGTTCCCCGGGCGCGGGCGCTGACGGTGAACGGCTCGTCGAGGGCCCGCTCAAGCCCGTCTCGCAGCACCTGGGTGAGAACTCCAATGATGCTGACGGCGAGGGTCACCGCCGGCAGCACGAGCCCGCGTACGCTCGTGCCGCTGATCACCGGGAACCAACCGAGTCGGAACGAGAACAGGCTGAGGAGCAGGATGCCGATCCAGAAGCTCGGGCTGGACGTCAGCAGCAGTTCGCCGCCCGACGACAGTCCGCGCATCGCCGGGCGGCGCCCCGCCGTGGCCACGGCGAGCGGCACCGACACCGCGAAGGCGATCGCCAGCGCCGCCACGGCGAGGGTGACCGTCGCCCACACCTGCTCCCGGAGCACCCGCGTGACCGGCTCGTGCAGCTGGTAGGACGTGCCGAGGTCGCCGCGCAGCAGCCGGCCGAGGAAGACGACGTACTGCACGGCCAGCGGACGGTCCAGCCCCATCTCGTGCCGGGTCGTCGCCACCAGCTCGGCCGACGGGTTGGGCACCCCGAGCGACACCTCGGCCGGGTCACCCGGCAGCAGGTGGTACGCGGCGAAGGTGACGGTCTCGGCGCCCAGCAGGACGCCGAGCGCCCGCAGGAACGGCTTCGCCAGTCGTCGCGACACGGTCATCAGCCGCTCAGCCAGGCGCCGGTGAGCACCGGATCGCCGCTGGCGCTGAAGGACAGCCCGTGGACGCGGGTACTCGTGCCCAGCAGGTAGGTGGGCACGTAGATCGGGATGGCGTACGCCTGATCGATGACCCGGGCCTGGACCGCGGCGTAGTCACGCCTGCGCACCGTGCCGTCGCTGCTGGCGGCGGCCTCGTCGAGCTGCCTGTCCAGGGTCGGGTCGCGCAGGCCGAGGACGTTGTAGCCGCCCTTCGACAGCACCTCCGCCGAACCGAACAGCAGGCGAAGGATGTCCGGTTCGGCGCGCTGGGTGCTCACCGCGACGATGTCCGCGGTGCGCGTCGCGACCGCCCGCGTGTAGGTGCCGGAGTCCTGACCGACGACGTCGAGGTGGATGCCGAGCTTGCGGGCGGAGGCCTGGATGCCCTGGTAGAGCACGTCCCGCTGCTCACGCAGGAACTGGGCCGGGTACGGCAGGAAGATCCTCAGCTGCTGTCCGTCGCGGGTCCGGTAGCCCTGCCCGTCGCGACCGGTCCAGCCCGCCTCGTCGAGCAGTCGTCCGGCGAGCGCCGGGTCCGGCCGCCAGCTGTTCTCCAGTGCGCGGTCGTAGGCGGCGGTGGTGGGGCTCAGCGCGCTCCACGCGCGCGCGTACTGCCCGAAGTACACCGATGTCGTGAGGGCGGTGAAGTCGACGCCCCGCTGTAGCGCGCGGCGTACCCGCAGGTCCGTCAGGGGCCCGCGGGTGGTGTTGAGGTACAGCGTGAAGACCCCGCCGGGGGCCTGGTCGGTCAGGAGCCGCAGGCCGTTGCCGCGGACCGTGCGGGCGCTGACCGGCGGTACCTGCGCGATGGCGTTGACCTGGCCGCTGGTCAGCGCGCCGAGCCGGGCGGCGTCCTCCTTGATGAACGAGACGGTGATCCCGTCGAGGTAGGCGGCGCCGGGACGGGCGCCGGGGGCGTTCGGACCCCAGGTGTAGGCGGCGTTGCGGCGCAGGGCGAGGCGCTGGGTCTTCGTCCACGACACGAACGAGAACGGCCCGCTGCCCACCGGGTGGACGCACTGCTGCGTGGTCGGGCGGGTGAGCGCACGGGGCGACTGGATGCCCAGGAAGGGGGTGCTCAACGCCTGCAGGATGCTCGCATCCGGACGGGCGAGCCGCACGGCCACGGTCGTCGGGTTGACGATGTCCGCGCCCTGGTAGGTGCGCAGCAGGCTGCCGGCGTAGAGGGACTTGGTCGCCGGCGCCACCGCGTGGTCGAGCGTCGCCCGCACCGCGTCGGCGGTCAGCGGCGCGCCGTCGTGGAAGGTGACCCCCTTGCGCAGCGTGAAGGTGTAGGTCCGCCTGTCCGGCGACGTGGTCCACCGCTCGGCCAGCCACGGGTGGAAGCTCAGGTCGGGTGCCTGGTAGACCAGCGAGTCGAAGATGTTCCGGTCGATCAGCGCGGTGACGTTCAGAGGGTCGTAGCCCGGGTCGAGACAGCCCGGCTCGGTCTCGGCGGCGAAGGTGAGCGTGCCGCCGGAGCGCGGGCTCGCCGCCGCCGTCGGTGCGTCGTTTCCCCCACAGCCGCTGGCGAGGAGTCCCACCAGCACCAGCAGTGCCGCGAGCCCGGCCGGGGCCCGCCGCCCCCAACGGTCCCGCCGCACCCGGCTCCACCGACGTCGCCGCCGCGCTGCGGTGCCCGTGACCAGCTGCGTCGAAACCACAGACGTCCCCCTCGCGGTGCGTGGCCGATCGATTCCCGAAATGGTATCGAACGGTTACTGGCCAGATACGAGGTTTTGCGCGATGAAACAATTGCGTAGGAATTCGGCAAGGCTTTCGAGCGTGGGGTGCTCGATGATGGCCGTCGCGGGGACGGCCACGCCGGTCAGCTCGGTCAGTCGGTTGCCGAGCTCCAGCGCGGTGAACGAGGTGAAGCCCAGGTCGGTCAGCGGGGTGTCGGCGGCCAGGTCGTCCAGGTTGGGGTGGCCGAGGACGGCCGCCGCGTGCGTGCGCAGCACGTCGAGCAGGACCGCCCGCGCCTGCGCCTCGTCCGCGGCGGCGAGGCGTTCGACGAGGTCCGGGCCGCCGTCGTCGTCGTTCGAGTCGACCGTCCCGGCTGGGATGGCGACGTCGGCGACACCCCGGAAGAACGGGTCGACCTGATCGCGGCCGGCGAGGTACGCCGTCCAGTCGATGTCGGCGACCACCAGGAACGCGGCGCCGTCCCGGCGGGCCTCGGCCAGCACGTCCATCGCGAGCCGCGGTTCGACGCGGCGCAGGCCCGGCGCCGACGGTTCGCGCTCGTCCCAGGGCCCCCACGCCACGCACAGCGCGGGCAGACCCGCCGCGACCCGGGTGCGGATCACCTGGTCCGGCTCGAGATCGTGCCCGCCGTGCCCGCCGTGCCCGCCGTCCCGGCCGTCCCGGTCGCACGTCGGGGAGGCCGGCGGGCCGGGCTCGGGTGGCTGGGCGGGGGCGAAGGGCGCGGGCAGGGATGTGAACACCACGAACGCCTCGAGGTCGAGGGCGCGGGTGTGCTCGTCGAGAACCGCGGCGCGCCGCCGGTGCCGTCGGCGACGACGACCGCCCGCGGCGCTGCGGCCGCCGGGAGGTCGGCGAGCAGGGCTGCGACGGCACCGGCGTCGCGGGGGTCGAAGACCGCGGTGCCGACCTTCGCGCCGAGGCCGACCAGCTCGTCCGCCAGGGACGCGTCGATGTCCGTCGCGCGGGCGCCGACCAGGATCAGGCCGGTGGCGCCGTGGGCGGCCAGCCAGCGGGCGGCGTGCGCGCCCAGTCCCGCCGGGTCGACGGTCACCAGCACGGTCCCGCTCGGGCGCCAGTCCCGCCCGGAGCCGCCGCCGGCGGCCGGCAGGCGCGCGAGCCGCCGGGTCGACGCCGCGTCCGACCGGTCGGGGGGTGTCTCGTCGATCCGGTACCGCCAGCCGTGGGCGCGCCGCCAGGAGCTCAGCGCCGGCAGGACGTCGAGCAGCGCCGGAACCCGCTGTTCGGGCAGCCGCAGCACGTGGGCGAGGCGCTGGGCGTCCGCCTCCTCGACCGCCGACCAGAACCGGTCGTCCAACGCCGGCGTGGGCGTGGCCGGGCCCGCGTCCAGCCAGTAGCGGCGGCGCTGGAACGCGTAGGTGGGCAGCGCCACCCGCGCTGGCCGCGCCGCCGCGCCGACCAGGGCGCGGTCGTCCACCGCCAGCCCGGCGAGGCGGGCCTGGGCGAGCGCCGCCACCAGGGATTCGGCCTCCCCCCGCTCGGCCCGCAGCGTCGGCACGGCGAGCAGACCGGGCGCGGCGTCGACGGCGTCGTGCACCAGCGGGGTCAGGACCGCCCCGGGACCGATCTCGAGGAACACCCGGGTTCCGTCGTCGGACAGCGCGCGCACGCCGTCGTGGAACCGGACGGTGCGGCGCAGGTGCTCGGCCCAGTACCGCGGGTCGCCGAGGTCGTCGGGGCCGGCGAGGGCGCCGGTCACGTTGGAGGCGACCGGGATGGTCAGCGGGCGGAACGTCAGGGTGGCCGCGACGGCGGCGACCTCGTCCATCGCCGCCGCCATGTGCGCCGAGTGGAACGCGTGGCTGACCCGCAGCCGGCGGGCGGCGACGCCCCGCGCGCGCAGCGACCGGCTCAGAGCGAGCACGGGCTCCCGGTCACCGGTGATCACGACGGCCTCCGGGCCGTTCACCGCGGCGATCTCCACCCGGCCGCCGTGCTCGGCCAGCAGGTCCTCGACCTGCGCCCGCGAGGCGCGCAGCGAGACCATCGCGCCGGCACTCGGCGCCGCCTGCATCAGGGCCGCCCGCGCGGACACCAGCGTGCACGCGTCGGCCAGGTCCAGTCCGCCCGCGACGTGCACGGCCACCAGCTCACCCACCGAGTGGCCGATCAGCCGGTCCGGGATGAACCCCAGGCTCTCCAGCAGCCGGAACAGCGCGGTCTCCAGCGCGAACAGGGCCGGCTGGGCGAGACGGGTCTCGTCGAGCGCGCCCGCGCCCGGCCCGCCCGCGCCGTCGAGGACCAGCGGGCGCAGCGGACGGTCGAGGTGGCGGTCGAGGTGTGCGCAGCAGTCGTCGAAGGCGCGGGCGAACACCGGGTAGGTCGCGTACAGCTGGCGGCCCATGCCCGGGCGCTGGCTGCCCTGGCCGGTGAACAGGAACGCGACCCGGCCGGAGGTCGTGCCCCGGCCGCGCACGACGGCCGGGTCGGGGGCCCCGGCGGCGAGCGCGGCCAGACCCCGGCGCAGGTCGTCGTCGTCCCGCGCGATCACCGCGGCCCGGTGCGCGAGCAGCGGCCGGCTGCGCAGCAGCGCCGCCGCGATGTCCGCCCGGTCGGTCCGCGGGTTCGCTTCGATGAAGGCGAGCAGCCGTGCCGCCTGCGCCCGCAGCGCCGGGCCGGTCTGTCCGGACACGGTGACCGCCACCGGCGGGCGGATGGCCGGCGGGCTCGCCACGGTCGGCTCCCCCGCCGGCTCCAGCCCGTCCGGCGCCGCCAGCCCGTCCGGCGCCGCCGGTGCCTCCTCGAGGATGACGTGGGCGTTGGTGCCGCTGATGCCGAACGCGGACACCGCCGCGCGGCGCGGCCGGGCGGACCGCGGCCACGGCACGGCCTCGGTCAGCAGGGACACCGCGCCGCTGTCCCAGTCCACGTGCGGGGAGGGCGCGTCGACGTGCAGGGTCGGGGGGAGGACGCCGTGGCGCAGGGCCATGACCATCTTGATGATCCCGGCGACGCCGGCGGCCGCCTGGGTGTGGCCGATGTTCGACTTGACCGAACCGAGCCACAGCGGCCGGTCGGCGGGGCGGCCGCGCCCGTACGTCCCGAGCAGGGCCTGGACCTCCACCGGATCACCGAGCCGGGTGCCGGTGCCATGGCCTTCGACGGCGTCGACGTCCTCGGGCGTGAGCCGGCCGTCTGCCAGGGCCCGGCGGATGAGCCGTTGCTGGGCGGGCCCGTTCGGCGCGGTCATCCCGTTGCTGGCGCCGTCCTGGTTGACCGCCGAGCCGCGGATGACGGCGAGCACGGGCCGCCCGTCGCGTTCGGCGTCGGCGAGGCGGGCCAGCACGAGCAGGCCCACGCCCTCGCTGAAGCCGGTCCCGTCGGCGGCGGCCGCGTACGACTTGCACCGGCCGTCGGGGGCCAGCCCGCGCTGCCGGCTGAACTCGGTGAACACGCCGGGCGTGGCGGTCACCGTGACCCCGCCGGCGAGGGCCAGCGAGCACTCGCCGGCGCGCAGCGACCGGCAGGCCTGGTGGACGGCCACCAGCGCCGAGGAGCACGCGGTGTCGACGGTGACCGCCGGACCCTCCAGACCGAAGGTGTACGCCACCCGGCCCGAGGCGACGCTGCCGGCACTGCCGTTGCCGACGAACCCCTCGTACTCGGGCGGGACCACGCGCAGCCTGGACGCGTAGTCGTTGTACATCACCCCGGCGAACACGCTGGTGTCGGTGCCGTGCAGCGACCGGGGGTCGATGCCGGCGCGCTCGAAGGCCTCCCAGGCGGTCTCGAGCAGCAGGCGCTGCTGGGGGTCGGTCGCCATCGCCTCGCGGGGGCTGAGTCCGAACAGCCCGGCGTCGAACTCGTCCGCGTCGTGCAGGAACCCGCCGTGCCGGGTGTAGGAGCGTCCGGGCGCGTCGGGGTCGGGATCGTAGAGGTCGTCGACGTCCCACCCGCGGGTGTCGGGAAAGGCGGACACGGCGTCCTCGCCGCGGGCGACGAGCGACCACAGGTCCTCCGGGTCGCGCACCCCGCCGGGGAACCGGCAGCTCATGCCGACGATCGCGATCGGCTCGCTGGCCCGGGAGGTGACCTCGGCGAGCTGCCGCCGAGCCTGGTGCAGCTCGGCGGTGACCCACCGGAGGTAGTCGACGAGCTTCTCTTCGGTCGCCATCGGTCCTGCTGCCCTCCGTGATCGTCGCCGGGGTCGGATCGGCGCGTGCGCCGTGGCGGGTCAGGACGCCGGTGCGTCCTCGATGATCGAGATGATCTGCTCGGGGCAGGCCAGGACGCCGCCGCGGGCCTGCTCCGCGAGCCCGGCCGGTACCTCGAACTCCGCCATCTCGTTGGTGCCGAGCTCGCTGAGCTCGAAGACCTCGGGTGCCCGCATGGCGCACAGGCCATGCCCCATGCACAGCTCGCCGGCGACCCGGATCCTCATCGCGGGTCCCGCGGGTCCGTTCCGGCCACCGCGGGCCCGCCGGCGGGCGGCGCGTCGAGGCGCAGGCCGAGGGCCATCAGGCCGCGCCCGGGGGAGTAGTGCCGGATGAGCGGGGCGTCCGGGTCGACGCGGTACTCGGGGAAGCGCGCGTGCCACTCCTGCATCGCGATGGTGATGACCCGCCTGGCCAGGTGCATGCCCAGGCACCGGTGCGGACCCACCCCGAACCCCAGGTGGCGGGTGGACGGGCGGTCGAAGTCGACGTCGTCGGGGTGGTCGAAGACGCGCGGGTCGAGGCCCGCCATCCCCCAGGACAGCAGCACCCGGTCCCCCCGGCGCAGCAGCATGCCGTGCCGCTCGACGTCCTGGGTGAGGATGCGGCCGGTGCTCGACACCGGCTCGTGGCGCAGCAGCTCCTCCACGATCACGGGAATCCGGTCCGGGGGCGCGGCGGCCACGGCCCTGCGCACCTCGGGATGCTCGGCGAGGTGGAGGAACTGCAGGCCGAGGGACGCCGTCGTCGTGTCGAGGCTGGCGCCCATGGTCACGAACGCCACGTTCGTCATCTCGTCCTGGGTGAGCTCCCGCCCGTCATGGCGGCTGCGCAGCAGCTGGCTGAGCACGTCGCGACGGCCTTCGATCCCGCTGGCGCGCAGGCGCTCGATCGCGTCGGCGAAGAACTCCCGCAGCGGCCGGTTGGCGTCGACGATGTCCTCGTCGGTCCGGGCGTTCGGGATTCCCTCGCGGCGCAGCCAGGTCTTGTGGGCGAGCAGGGTCTGCAGGTGCTCGCGGCCGATGCCGAAGGTGATGAGGAACGTCTCCGCGGGCAGTGCGGTCGCGAACTCGGCGATGAAGTCACACGAGTCCCGACCCACCAGCGCGTCGGCCGCCTCGGCCGCGGCCTGCCGGATCGCGGGGGTGAAGTGGTTGACCATGGACGGGTTGAACAGCTCCGCCAGGGTCTGCCGCCAGGAACGGTGCTCGTCGCCGTCGAGCTGGATCGGGATCTGCTTCTCCGGGAAGATCGTCCGGTGCGGGATCCCGACCTGGGCGCTGGAGAACAGCTGGGGGTTGCGGGCCGCCCACTCGATGTCCTCGTACCGGGTGAGGATCCAGTAGCCGCCCAGCTCCTGCGAGCGGACGATCGGCTGGTTCTCCCGCATCTCCTTCCAGTAGGAGACCGGGTCGTCCTGCAGCCACGGTGCGTACAGGCTCCAGTGGGCGGCGCGCTGCTCGGGAGTGGCGGGGATCGGGGGGGCGTCCTGAGGTCGGGGCAGCGCCATGTCGAGTCCTTTCGGTCGCCGACCCGCGCGGGCGGTGCGGGCGGCGGCGGGCAACGACGTCAGAGCATGCTGCGGCCACCGTCGACGCCCAGATAGGCGCCGGTGAGGTGGCGGGTGAGATCCGAGGCCAACGCGACGACGACACCGGCCACGTCGTCGACCTGGGCGACTCGGCCCAGCGGTGTGGCCTTGCCCAGCTCGGTGACGACGGCGTCGCGGCGGGCGCCCGCGTTGGCGTCGGTCGGTACCATGCCCGGCGCGACGGTGTTGACCCGGATGCCGTCGGCGCCCAGTTCGTTCGCCAGCGCCCGGGCCACCGCGTCCTGGGCCGCCTTGGCCACGGACACCTCGGCGATCCCGCGGGTCGGTCGGCCGCGGGAGGCGGTGGCGCCGATCAGCACGACACTGCCGCCGCCGAGCCGGCGCATCCCCGGCACGACCTCGCGGATCGGGTAGAGCGTCGTGGCGAGCTGGATGGCCGCGCGGTCCTTGATGGCATCGGCGTTGTCCACGGCGAGGGTGCTGCCGGACTCGATCCGGTCGAACGGATTGGCCTCGACGAACCCGACGGTGTTGCACACCAGGACGCTGATGTCGCCGAGGGCGGCGCTGACCGACGCGACCAGCGCCGACACATCGGCCGCACTGGTCGCGTCGGCCCGTTCGGCCACCGCGCGGCTGCCTGCGGCCTCGATCTCGGCGACGAGCTTGCTCGCCGCTTCGGCACTGGTGTGATAATTGACGCCGACGGCGGCACCATGTGCCCCGAGGGCCCGCGCCGTCGCGGCGCCGATGCCCCTGCTGCCGCCGACGACCAGGGCGACCTGGCCGGCGAGCAGGGTACTGCGGGAATGGCTCTGGCTCATGTGTGCTCCCGGAAAGAATGGCATCGGCGCGGTGGTCTGCCGTCGCTCACAGGCCCCCTTCGGGGCGCGAACCGGGTCCGAGTCTTCCAGCGCCGGCCAACGTGAGGCTTGAGCTGACCTAAAGTGCCGACATCCGCCGGCGCACAGCGCCGTTGACCGCGCCCCGGCCGGCCGGCGGACCTGGGAAAAGAGCCCGGGAACCGGGTTGATCACATCGCTTGAGAATTGTTCGCCGGCTACGTATCGTCATCCCGGATACGCGGCAGAGGCCTCGCGCCGCCGCGGACTTCGGCCGGCTCCGGTGAATCGGTACGGGTGGCGAGTCGCCTCCCGCGTATTCCGGCCGACCCCGTCGACAGCCCGGAAGGTTTTCGTCATGCCCTGCAACGACGTTCGTATTCGTTCGACCGGGATCGCGCTGCCCGGAGAACCTGTGGACAACGCGCGGCTCGCGCGGGCGTTCGGCCTGGATCAGATCTGGGAGCAGTGGATTGACGCCTTCGTGGGTACCCGCAGCCGCTATCTGGCCACCGACCTGTCCACGGGTGAGCGGTTCAGCTCGCTCGCGGACCTCGCCGCCACCGCCGCCGGCCGGGCGCTGGCCGCCGCCGAAGTCGGCCCCGGCGACGTGGACCTGATCGTCATGGCGACGGCCACTCCCGACATGCTGATGCCCGCGACGGTGAACGTCGTCGCCGACACCCTCGGGATCAACGACGTGCCCACGTTCCAGATCCAGTCCGGGTGCACGGGAGCGCTCCAGGCGCTGGAGGTGGCCAGCCGGTTCCTGGCCACCGGGAGCCGCACCGTCCTCGCGCTGGGCGGGGACACGTGTGCCAAGCATCTCGACACCAGGGCGGACCTCGCCGGCGTGCCGCCGGCGCAGCTGGTCAACCTGCTGCTGTTCGGCGACGCCGCGGCCGCGGTCGTGCTCGGCACGAGCGAGCAGCCCGGCCTCGCGGATGTCCGGCGGGTGACGACCCGCCTGACCGGACTCGGCCGCGAGGCCGGCCAGACCCTGGAGTGGTACGGCCTGGCCGACCGCGACGGTCGTCGCCCGCCCGCCAGCGAGAACTACAAGGCGATCGAGGAGGCCGTGCCGCGGATGGCGGGCGAGATCCTCACGGAGATGCTGGCCGAGCTGGGCTGGTCGAGCGCCGACTTCGACTATCTGCTGCCGCCGCAGCTGTCCGGGCGGATGACCGACCGCATCGTCGAGCAGCTCGACGTCCCCGCGGCGCAGCCGGTCTCGTGCGTGACGGAGACCGGAAACACCGGGAATGCACTGCCCTTCCTGCAGCTGGACCGCGCACTGGCCATAATGCAGCCCGGTGACCGCGCACTGGGCATCGCGGTCGAGTCCAGCAAGTGGATCAAAGGTGGCTTCGCGTTCGAGCGTGTCTGATCCACGTGTGCGGACCGGCCGGTGCCGGCCGGGTTTCGCTCGCGGCGCGCGCCCGCGGATACTGCCGCGCGGGCCGCCTGTCCGGTCTTTCGCGGGTGGTCCTTCTCACGTTTCGGATTGCTACCGACTACGTAGTTCCTCTGATGCGGCCTGCGTGCCGTTTCCTGACAATGATCCTGACCGAGTCATTCGCCGTGATACCCGCGGACGGGAGACATCATGCGACGGTACGCGGTTCTTGGGCCGCTGCGCGTCTTCGGAGAAGAGCGCGAGATCGAGATAAGCGCCAGGAAGATGGAGATCCTGCTGGCGGTGCTGCTGATTCGAGCCAACCAGGTCGTCTCGCTCAGTCAGGTGATGGCGGAGCTGTGGGGGGAGGCCCCGCCGCGCCGCGCGACGGCATCGGTGCACGTGTACGTCTCGAATCTCCGAAAGCTTCTCTCATGGCCCGATGGAGACGATAATCCGATTTACACCCGTAATCCCGGCTACATGCTCACCATGGGGGACGACGAGCTGGACCTGCACACGTTCCAGCGGGAGGTCGAACAGGGACGCGGCCATGTGCGGGAGCGCCGCTACGAGCAGGCCGCCCGGTGCCTGCGCGCCGGGCTGGAGCTGTGGCGGGGCCCGGCCTTCAACGAGTACCGGGAGGGGCCGATCGTCAGTGGGTTCGTCGGCTGGCTGGAGGAGTCGCGCCTGGAGTGCGTCGAGCTGCTGATCGACGCCGAGCTCGCCATGGGGCGTCATCGCCAGCTGGTCGGGCAGCTGCTGGCACTGACGGCGGAGTATCCGCTGCGGGAGTTCTTCCATCATCGGCTGATGCTGGCGCTGTACCGCTGCGGACGGCAGGCCGAGGCGTTGGGCGTCTACCGGGCGGTGCGCTCCACCCTCGACCGGGAGCTGGGTCTGGAGCCGGGTCGGCAGCTGCGGGACCTGCACGGCGCGATCCTCACCGCGGACGACGACCTGGACATCCGGGACGTGTCCTGACCTCGGCGCCGATCACGACTGCGCTCCGGCGCCGCGCGCGTGCGGCGCCGGAGCGCGGGGCGTCCGGGTCAGGCGCCGTCGCGGTCACCGAACCAGGTGGCCAGCGCCGCCAGGCGGCCCGCACGGTCGCCGCCCGTCGGATCCACGTGCGCGACGTGGCCGTCCGGCCGGACGAGGACGGCAGCGGCGGCGATCTCGGGGGTGGGCGGGGCCGTCACCACCCGAACCCGCTCGGACCAGCGCTCGAGGCCGACGAGGTCGGCCGCGCCGGCGGAGAGGTCGAGCAGGACGCCGTGTCCCTCCCGCAGCGCCGCGGCGACCTGGTCGACGCCCGACGCGGTGGCCAGCGCCGGGACCGGGGCGCCGAGCAGGGGGTCGTCCGCCCGCGCCGGGCCGGGCATCGGGTAGCGGGTGGCCGTCGTGGCCTGGAGCAGGTGGTTGTTGACCGCCGGGAAGCGGATCAGCTCGGTGATCAGCTCGCGCAGCGCGGCGACGCGGGGATAGGGGTGCAGCAGCGCCATCGACGCGTTCGCGTGCCAGCACATCCGCGCGCCGACGGGTCGCCGCTCGCCGTCGTAGGTGTCCAGCAGCCCGGGCGGCGCCCAGCCGGACACCGTCGCGGCGAGCTTCCAGCCGAGGTTGACCGCGTCCTGGATGCCGGTGTTCGTGCCCTGGGTGCCGGAGACGAAGAACGAGTGGGCGGCGTCGCCGGCGAGCAGCACCCGACCCGCCCGGTAGGACGCGGCGAGCCGGGTGGCGCCCCCGTACCGGTGCAGGAAGCCGACCGGTCCGAGCCTCGGTTCCCGCCCGGTGATCCGGGTGATCCGGGTGCGTAGCTCGTCGACCGTGACCGGCTCGCTGTCCGGGGGGCGTGCCACGTCGAACTCGATGGTCATCAGCCGCAGCACCTGCGGGCCGAGCGGGATCGCCCCGAACATGCCGTTCGGGTGGACGCCGGCGTCGAAGCTGGTGTCCGTGCCCTCGACGAGGGTCATGTCGCCGAGCACGCCGTAGTAGGGCTCCGAGCCGGCGGGGAAGTCGATGCCGGCCAGGGTCCGTACCGTGCTGTCGGTGCCGTCGCAGCCCACCAGGTAGTCCCCGCGCACCTGATAGGTCCCGGCGGGCCCGGCGACCCGGACGCTGACCCCGGCGTCGTCCTGCACCAGGCCGACGACCTCGTGCCCGCGGCGCAGGTCGGCTCCGAGCTCGCCCGCCCACCCGGCCAGCAGCCGCTCGAGCCGCCACTGCGGCAGGGCGTAGGTGTGCTCCTGGTCGGTGGCCGTGGACATGTCCAGCCACAGCAGCGCGAACGGGGTGAGGGGCCAGGGGAACATCTCGTCCGCGGTCAACCGGTCGGTCAGGCCGCGCTGACGCAGCACGTCCACCGTGCGGCCGTGCACGGCCATGCCGGCCGACGCGTCGGCGGGCCGCTCGCGGCGCTCGAGGACGACGGCGCCCACGCCGCGCAGGGCGAGTTCGCCGGCGAGCATGAGACCCGCGGGTCCGCCGCCCGCGATGATGACCGTCCCGCTCATGGTGCCTCCCGTGTCTGTCGGATTCCGGGTGGGTTCGTCGCCGGCGCGCGCCGGTCCGCCCGCCGCGCGCCGGCTGGTCGCTAGTGGGTGCGGCCGAGCTCCTGGTCGATGAAGGCGAGCAGCTCGTCCGGGTCGGCGCCGTCCAGCCGCTCGCTCACCCGCGCCTCGGCGCCGTCCGGCTGGCCGGCGGCCCCGCCCTCGCCCGTCCAGGCGGCGATGATCGCCCGCAGCCGGCTGGTGACCGCCGGGCGGTCCACGTCGCCGTCGGGCACGGCGGCGAGCATGCTCGCCAGGCGGTCGAGCTGCTCGAGCACGGCGGGCCGCGGATCCGCCGCGGCGAGCTCGGCGAGCAGATAGGCGGCCAGTGCCTCCGGTGTGGGGTAGTCGAAGACCAGCGTCACCGGCAGCCGGCGGCCGACCGCCGCGCCCAGCCGGTTGCGCAGCTCGAGCGCGGTGAGCGAGTCGAGGCCGAGACCGGCGAACGTCCGGGTCATGTCGACGTCGGCCGGGTTCGGATGACCGAGGACGGCGGCGACGACCGAGCGGACCAGGTCGCCGACCGCCTGGTCCCGGTCGGGCCCGGTGAGGTCGGCGACGCCGACCGGCGCCCGCTCGGACGGCGCGGTCCGTGCCCGCTGCGGCACCAGCCGGCGCAGCAGCGGGGGAAGGTCACCCTCGCGGGCCCGGGCCCGCAGCGTCGGCAGGTCCAGCGCGACCGGGAGGACCAGGGCCCGGTCGGTGTCCATCGCCGCGTCGAACAGATTCAGCGCCGCCTCGACGGTGAGGGGCACGAGCCCCGAACGCCGGATCCGTTCCCGGCGGGCCTGTCCCAGCTGCCCGGTCATCGCGCTGTCCGGTGCCCACAGGCCCCAGGCCATCGCGGTGGCCGGCAGCTCCTCGGCCCGCCGGTGGGCCGCCAGCGCGTCGAGGAACCCGCTGGCCGCGGCGTAGGCGCCCTGCCCGCCGCTGCCCCACACCCCGGCGAAGGACGACACCAGCACGAACGCCCGCAGGTTCGCGTGCCGGGTGAGCTCGTGCAGGTTCCAGGCGCCGTCCACCTTGGGCCGCAGCACCGCCGCCGCCCGCGCTGAGGTCAGTGAGGTGAGCACGCCGTCGTCCAGGACGCCGGCGGCGTGGATCACGGCGCTCAGCGGGTGGGCGGCCGGCACTCCGGCCAGCACCCTGGCCAGGGCGTGGCGGTCGGCCACGTCGCAGGCGACGGCGTCGACCTCGGCGCCGAGCTCCCGCAGCCCGGCGACCAGCGTGTCCGCTCCGGCCGCCCCGCCGCGGCTGAGCAGCAGCAGGTGCCGCACGCCCCGGGCCGTGACCAGATGGCGGGCGAGCTCCCCGCCGAGCAGCCCGGTGCCACCGGTGATCAGAACGGTCCCCGTCGCCGACCACGGCCCGTCCTCGGCCGCCCGGCCCGGCCTGTCCTCCGCAGCCCGGGCCGGCGCCTCCCCGCCAGCGCGGGCCGGATCGTCCGGGTGCGGGCGGTCCTGGTCCCGCGGCGCGGTGAGCCTCACCAGCCTGGGCGCGTACACGACTCCCGCGCGGACCGCGAGCTGCGTCTCGTCCGTGCCCAGCCAGGAGGCGAGCGCCGCGGCCGACATGGGCGAGGCGTCCACATCGAGCAGTACGACGCTTGCGGGCACCTCCGTCTGCGCCGTGCGGGCCAGGCCCCACACCGCGGCGCCCGGCAGGTCCGTCACCGGCCGCCCGGCCGGGGCGGGCACGGCGCCGCGGGTCACCAGCACCAGGCGGGACTCGGCGCAGTCCGGCTGGCGCTGCCAGCGGGACACCAGCTCGAGGACCCGATCGACCGCGCCGCGCACCGCGGCGGGAACGTCCGTGCCGAAGCCCGCGCCCGCCTCGGTGTGGACGCCGGCGCCGGTGACCGGGACGACGACGACCGGCGGCAGCGGCCCGTCCGCGGCCAGCAGCGCGTCGAGGTCGGCGTACCGGGTCACCGGCGGCACCGGCGGGTCGGCGTCCGACGTGCCGGCGATCTCGAGAAGGTCGTCGCCGAGCACAGCCCATCCCGCGGGCGGCTCCGCCGTGGGAGCCGGCTCCGACAGCTCCTGCCAGTCGACCCCGAACAGTGGATCACGCGAGGCGGCGGCGGGCGGGAGCTGCGCGGGTTCGACGCGCCGCACGGTGAGCGCGTCGGCCGTGACCAGCGGCGCACCCGCCTCATCGAGGATCGTGACGGCGACGGTGTCCGGCCCGCGCAGGCCCAGACGCACGCGGACGCTGGTGGCCGCCGAACGCCGCCACGACACCCCCGACCACGCGAACGGCAGCGGCACGCCGCCGGCCCCGCCGGCCGTGGCGGGCTCGCCCACACCGGCGAGCGCGACGGCGTGCAGGGCGGCGTCGAACAGGGCGGGGTGCAGGACGAACGATCGCGCGCGAGCGTGCTCGGACGCGGGCAGGCGCACCCCCGCCAGGATGTCGTCGCCGAGCCGCCAGGCGGCGGTCAGTCCCTGGAAGGCGGCGCCGTAGTCGAGGCCGAGGTCGGCGAGCCGGTCGTAGGCGTCGGTGACGTCGAGCGGGATGGCGCCCGGGGGCGGCCAGGCGTCGCCGTCGTGCGCGCCGCCGCCCGGGCCGCCACCGTTCTGGTCACGAGGGGAGCCGGTCGCGGCGGGTGAGGCGCCGGTGGGGGGCGCGCCGGTGGGGGTCGCGCCGGTGAGAGAAGCGCCGGCGGGACGGTCACCGAGCAGGCCGGTCGCGTGGCGGATCCACGGGGTGTCGGCCAGGCCGTCCGGCGCGCTGGCGTCGGGCGTGTCCGCGTCGTCCGGACGGGAGTACACGGCGAACCGGCGGCTGCCGGCGGAGTCCGCGGCCTCCACCCGCACCCGCAGCCGAACCCCGCCGCGGTCGGGCACGGCGAGCGGCGCCCGCACGACCAGCTCGTCCAGCGCGGTGTGTCCCAGGTGGTCGGCGACGTGGGCGGCCATCTCCACGAACGCGGTGCCCGGCAGCAGGACGGTGGTGCCGACGGCGTGGTCGGCGAGCCACGGGTGGGTCCGTGCCGAGAGCCGACCGGTGAACGTGGTGCCCTCCCCGTCGACCTCCTCGACGACGGCGCCCAGCAGGCCGTGGGCGGTGGGGCGCAGCCCAAGCCCGCTCGCGTCGGCCGGTCCCGGGGCCGCCTCCAGCCAGTACCGCCGCCGGGCGAAGGCGTAGGTGGGCAGCTCGACCCGTCCCGCGCCGGCGAACACGCCGGCCCAGTCGATGCGGGCGCCGTGGGCGAACGCGGTGGCCAGCGAGCGCAGGAAGCGGTCGGGGCCGCCGTCGTCGCGGCGCAGCGACTCCACCACGGCGGCGCGGGCACCGGCGTGCTCGACCGTGGTCCGCAGCGCGGGGACCAGGACCGGGTGCGGTGCGGACTCGACAAGGATCCGGTGCCCGTCGGCCAGCAACGCCCGCACGGTCTCGTCGAGGCGCACGGTGGAGCGCAGGTTGGTGTACCAGTACTCGGCGTCCAGCCGGGCGGTGTCCAGGACGCCGGCGGTCACCGTCGAGTAGAAGGGGATGTCGCCCGATCGGGGTGTGAGGCCGTCGAGGGCGCCGAGGAGGTCGTCGCGCAGCGCCTCCATCGCCGGCGAGTGGGAGGCGTAGTCGACGGGGATCCGCCTGATCCGCTGATCGTCCCCGGCGTCGGCGAGCAGTTCGTCGATCGCGTCAGCCTGGCCGGAGACGACTGTCGAGGCGGGCCCGTTGACCGCGGCGACCCACAGTCGTCCCGCCCAGGGCGCGAGGCGGGCGTGGACCCGCTCGACGGGTTCGGACAGCGAGACCATCGCGCCCCGGCCGGACTCCGCGTCGCGGGCGAGCGCGGCCAGCGCGCGGGCCCGCAGCGACACCACCCGTGCGGCCTCGTCGAGGGTGAGCCCCCCGGCCAGGTGCGCGGCGGCGATCTCCCCCTGGGAATGGCCGACGACGGCCGCCGGATGGACGCCGTGGTCGCGCCACAGCCGGGCGAGCGAGACCAGGATGGCGAACAGAGCGGGCTGCACGACGTCGACCCGGTCGAGACCCGGCGTACCGGGCGCCCCGCGCAGCACGTCGACGAGGGACCAGTCGACGTGCGCGGCCAGGGCGTCGGCGCAGTCGTGCAGGTGGGCGCGAAAACGCGGGGACCCGTCGAGCAGCGCGGTGGCCATGCCCGGCCACTGCGAACCCTGACCGGGGAAGACGAACACGACCCGGGGGTCGTCCTGCGCGATGCCGGTGAGCACGTCCGCGGCGTCCTCACCGCGGGCCAGCGCTCGCAGGCCGGCGCGCAGCTCGCCCGGGGGCGCGACCACCACCGCCCGGTACGCCAGCGTGGCCCGGCCCAGTGCCAGGGAACGTCCCACGTCCCGCGGGTCAGGCGGGGTGTCCACCCGGGCGTCCAGGTGGGTCAGAAGCCGGTCGGCCTGGGCCCGCAGGGCGAGGCCGTCCCGGGCCGACAGCGGCCACGCGACGACCGCCTCGGCAGTCGCCTGTACCTCAGCAGTCGCCTGCGCCTCGGACGTCGCCGCCGGGTCGGCCGGGTTGGCCGGGGCGGCCGGGTCCGGGAGCGCGGCGGGGTCCGGGGGCGCCTCCTCGAGGATGACGTGCGCGTTGGTCCCGCTGATGCCGAACGACGACACGCCGGCGCGCCGGGGGCGGGGGCCGCGGGGCCAGGGTGCGGCGTCGACGAGCAGCGACACCGTGCCCGCCGACCAGTCGACGTGCGGCGAGGGCTCGTCCACGTGCAGCGTGCGGGGCAGTTCGCCGTGCCGCATCGCCATGACCATCTTGATGATCCCGGCGACCCCGGCGGCGGCCAGGGTGTGGCCGATGTTCGACTTGATCGAGCCGAGCCGCAGCGGCGCGTCGTCCGGTCGGCCCTGTCCGTAGGTGGCGAGCAGGGCCTGGGCCTCGATCGGGTCGCCGAGCGGGGTGCCCGTCCCGTGCGCCTCGACGGCGTCCACCTCGTGCGGTGCCAGCCGGGCGTTCGCCAGCGCCTGGCGGATGACCCGCTGCTGGGAGGGGCCGTTGGGGGCGGTGAGGCCGTTGCTCGCGCCGTCCTGGTTCACGGCCGTGCCGCGCACGAGCGCGAGGACGGGATGACCGTTGCGCCGGGCGTCGGACAGCCGTTCGAGGAGCAGCACGCCCACCCCCTCGCCCCAGCTCGTGCCGTCCGCTGCGGCGGCGAACGCCTTGCTGCGCCCGTCCGGGGCCAGTCCGCGCTGGCGGCTGAACTCGACGAACGACCGCGGGGTCGACATGATCGTCGCGCCGCCGGCGAGGGCGAGCGTGCACTCGCCGGCCCGCAGCGCCTGCCCGGCCAGATGCAGCGCGACCAGCGACGAGGAGCACGCGGTGTCCACGGTGATCGCCGGGCCCTCGAGACCGAGGACGTAGGCGATCCGGCCCGACGCGACGCTGGTGGTGGTTCCGGTGGACAGGTACCCCTCGAGCTCCGGCGGGGTCTGGGGGGCCCAGGAGCCGTAGTCCTGCGCGATGACCCCGGCGAACACGCCGGTCCGGCTGCCCGCCAGGCTGGTCGGGTCGATGCCGGCCCGCTCCAGGACCTCCCAGGCGGTCTCGAGCAGCAGGCGTTGCTGCGGGTCGGTGGCGACGGCCTCGCGGGGGTTCATCCCGAAGAAGGCCGCGTCGAACTCGTCGGCGTCGTGCAGGAAGCCGCCGCGGGTCGCGTAGGTGTGGCCGGGCCGGCCGGGGTCGGGATCGTAGAGCGCGTCGACGTCCCATCCCCGGTTGACGGGGAAGGACGTGATCGTGTCGGTTCCCCGCGCGACCAGCCGCCACAGGTCCTCGGCCGTGCGCACGCCCCCGGGGAAGCGGCAGGCCATGGCGACGATGGCGATGGGGTCCCCGTCCTCGGGCCGCGCGGACTTCCCGTCCCCGTCCGGGTCGTGGGTGGCCGGTTCGGCGCCGCCGTCGGCCCGCGGCCCGAGCAGCTCGGCGAGCAGGTGCTCGGCCAGGGTGAGCGTCGTCGGGTAGTCGAACAGGAGTGTCGCCGGCAGGCGCAGGCCGGTCGCCGCGCCGAGCCGGTTGCGCAGCTCCACGGCCGTGAGGGAGTCCAGCCCGAGGGCGTTGAAGGGACGGTCGACCTCAACCGCGCCGGGGGTGCCGTGCCCGAGGACGGCGGCTACCTGGGCGCGGACCAGATCGACGAGCACGCCGACGCGGGCGGTGGCGGCGAGGCGCCGCAGCCGGCCGGCGAGGTCCCCGGCGCCGTCCGCGCCGGCCGCCCGCGGGATCTCCCTGCGGACCAGGGCGCGCAGCAGCGGCGGGACGTCGCTCCCGCCGAGACGGGACAGGTCCAGGCCGACCGGGATCAGCTCGGCGCGCCCGTCGGCCAGCGCGGCGTCGAACAGCGCCGTTCCCTCGGCCGCGCGCAGCGGCCGCAGGCCGGCGCGGCGCAGGCGGGCGAGGCCGGTCGCACCGAGCATGCCGGTCATGCCCCCGGACGGCGCCCAGGGGCCCCACGCCAGGGAGGTGGCAGGCAGCCCGGCGGTGTGCCGCGTCCGGGCCAGCGCGTCCAGGATGGCGTTGGCGGCCGCGTAGGTGCCCTGCCCCGGGTTCCCGGCGATGCCGGCGAAGGAGGAGTAGAGCACGAAGACGGCCAGGTCCAGGTGGGCGGTGAGCTCGTGCAGGTGCACGGCGGCGTCGGCCTTCGGACGCAGCACCCGATCCAGCTGGTCGGGGCCCAGCGTCGCGGCGGGCGCGTCGTCGAGCACTCCCGCGGTGTGCACGACCGCGGTCAGCGGGTGGGCCACGGGCACGGCGGCCAGCAGGTCGGTGAGGGCCGCGCGGTCGGCCACGTCGCAGGCGAGGGTCGTGACGCGCGCGCCGAGCGCCTCCAGGTCGGCCACCAGCCGCCCCGCCCCGTCCGCCGCCGGCCCGCGCCGGCTCGCCAACAGCAGGTGCCGTACGCCGTGCCGGACGACCAGGTGACGGGCGACGAGCCCGCCGAGCTCCCCGGTGCCGCCGGTGATCAGGGCGGTGCCCGCCGGATCGAGTGCGCGGGGCAGGGTGAGCACCACCTTGCCGACATGACGGCTCTGGCCGAGAAAGCGCAGCGCGGTCGGTGCCTGGCGGACGTCCCAGGCGGTGACGGGCAGCGGGGCGAGGGTGCCGTCCTCGAACAGCCCGCCCAGCTCGGCGAGCATCTGGGCGATCCGGTCCGGTCCCGCGTCCATCAGATCGAAGGCCTGGTAGGTCACGCCGGGATGCGCCGCCCGCACCGTCTCGGCGTCGCGGACGTCGGTCTTGCCCATCTCGAGGAAGTGGCCACCGGGACCGAGCAGGCGCAGGGAGGCGTCGACGAAGGGGCCGGTGAGCGAGTTGAGCACGACGTCGACGCCGCGGCCCGCGGTCGCCGCCCGGACGGTCTCCTCGAAGTCGGTGGTGCGCGACGAGGAGATGTGGGTGGGTGGCAGGCCGGCCGCGCGCAGGACCGGCCACTTGGGCGGACTCGCGGTGGCGTGGACCCGCAGCCCGAGGTGGCGGGCCAGGCGCAGGGCCGCCGTCCCGACGCCGCCGGTGGCCGCGTGGACCAGCAGCGACTGCCCCGTCCGCACCCGCGCGAGACCGACCAGCGCGTGGTACGCCGTCAGGTAGACGATGGGGGCCGCCGCGGCCTGCGCGTACGACCAGCCGGTGGGGATCGGGGCGACGAGGCGGTGGTCGGTGACCGCCTCGGGTGCCACCGCGTCGGCGAACAGCCCCATCACCCGCGTGCCGGGCGCGACGCCGGCGACGTCCGCGCCCACCTCGACCACCACCCCGGCGGCCTCACTGCCGAGGGTCGCCGCGCCCGGATACATGCCCAGGGCGATCAGCGCGTCGCGGAAGTTCAGGCCGGCCGCCCGCACCCGGACCCGGACCTCGCCGGGGCCCAGCGGCTCGGGTGGCCCCGCGGTGACGACGGCGACTCCCTCCAGCATCCCGGTGCCGGACGCGCCGAGATGCCAGCGACCTTCTCCCGCGGGCAGCGCCAGCGCCGGCACGTCGCGGGTCCGCCGAAGGCGCGGCACCAGCGCACGCCCGGCCCGCATCGCCACCCGCGGCTCGTCGAGGCCGAGCGCCGCCGGCCACATCCGGGCCGAGTCGTCGTGCCCGTCGAGGTCCAGCAGGGTGAGCTGGCCGGGATGCTCGTTCTGGGCGGCGTGGAGCAGCCCCCACAGGGCGGCGCCGGGCAGGTCGGTGTGCCCCTCGCCGGCCGCGACCGCGCCGCGGGTGAGGACCACCAGCCGCGCCGTGGCGAGGGCCGGGGCGTCCAGCCAGGCACGCAGGTGCCCGAGAACGGACGCCGCCAGGGCGCGAACGGCCGCGGCGGCGGGCTGGCCCGGCTCGGCCGACGCCCGGACGACGACGAGACGCGGCGCCGGATGCCCCGCCGCCACCGCCTGGCCCAGCGCCACCAGGTCCGGGTACGGCGTGACGTCGCGGCCGGTGGCGGCCAGCGCGTGGCGCGCCGGCTCGTCGTCGGCGCCCACCCACGCGGCCGGCGCGTCCGTGCGGTCGGGCTCGTCCAGCGGGGTGGTCGGGGTCCACTCCAGCACATGCAGGGCGTCGTGCCCCGGGACTCGCGCCGCCGCGGCGGCCAGCGCCGCGGCCGGGATGCCGCGGAAGGTCAGTCCCGTCACGGTCAGGACCGGCGCGCCCCCGGGGTCGGCGACGTGCACCGCCGCCGTGCCGTCGTCGGCGAGTCGCAGGCGCACCCGGACCCGGGTGCCGGCGATGGCGTGCAGCCGGATCCCGGACCAGGAGAACGGCAGCCGGACCGTCGCGCCGTCGACGCCCGCGGTCGGGGTCCGCGGCTGTGCCGTCGCGCCTGGAGCGTCCACCGCCTCCGGTGCGGCCGCCTCGGCCGGTGCGGTGGCCGAGGCGGCGAGGGGGTGCAGGGCGGCGTCCAGCAGCGCGGGGTGGATGCCGTAGCCGTCCGTCGTGACGGCCTCGGGCAGTTCGACGTCGGCGAACAGCTCGGTGCCACGCTTCCAGGCGCCGCGCACCAGCCGGAACGCCGGACCGTACCGGTACCCCTGCTCGTCGAGCCAGGCATAGGGGCTTCCCTCCGCCAGCGCCTCGGCGCCCGTCGGCGGCCAGGCCGAGCCCGGATCGGGGGGCGCGGCGGCCGCGTCGGGCGCCGAGGCGGGCGCGAGGGAGCCGGTGGCATGCCGGGTCCAGTCGGACTCGTCGAGGTCCGGGCCGGTGCTGTCCGCGGGATCGGGCAGGCGGCGGGAATGGACCTGGACGGGACGCCGGCCCTGGTCGTCGACGGGCCCGACGGTCACCTGCAGGTCGATCGGGCCGGGCCCGTCGACCACCAGCGGTGCCTGCAGCACGATCTCCTCGACCTGTGCCGAACCGAACCGCAGACCCGCCTGCAGCACGGTCTCGACGACGGCCGTGCCGGGCAGCAGGGTGACGCCGCCGATCGCGTGATCGGCGAGCCACGGATGGGAGTGCCGGTCGAGCCGGGAGACGAAGACGGTGGTGCCGCCTTCGGCGAGGACGATCGCGGAGCCGAGCAGTGGATGGCCGGTCGAGGCCGGATGCGGCCCGCCGGTCGGCGCCGGTTCGAGCCAGTGGCGCTGATGCTGGAACGGGTAGGTCGGCAGGTCGATCGGCCGCGCCGGGCGCCCGGCGAACAGCGCCGGCCAGTCGGGTTCGCGCCCGTGGACCGCGAGGGCCGCCACCGCGGACAGCAGCGTGCTCCGCTCGTCCCGCCCGGCGCCCGAGGTCGCGACGACGGGCGCGCTCACCCCCTGCTCGGCCAGCGTGTCGGCCGCCATCGGGGCGAGCGCCCGGTCGGGTCCCACCTCCAGGTAGGCGGTGGCCTCCAGGGCGTGCAGCTCCCGCACGGCGTCGGCGAGCCGCACCGGCTCCCGGACGTGGCGCACCCAGTACCGCGCGCTGGTCAGCTGGTCCGGTGTCGCCAGCCGCCCGGTCAGGGTGGACACCAGCGGGACGGTGGGCGCGGTGAGAGTCAGCGGCGCGAGGGCGGCCTCGAACTCGGCGAGCATCCCGTCCATGTGCGGGGAGTGGAAGGCGTGGCTGACCCGCAGTCGCCGGACGCGCCGGCCCCGCTCCCGCCACTGCCCGGCGACGGCGTCCACGGCGCCCGCGTCACCCGAGATCACCGTCGCCGTCGGGCCGTTGACGGCGGCGATGGTCACCGCGCCCGGCGCGTCGGCGAGGGTCCGGCGGACCTCGGCCTCGGTGGCCTGCACAGCCGCCATCGCGCCACCGGCGGGCAGGGCCTGCATGAGCCGGCCGCGGGCGGCCACGAGAGTGCCCGCGTCGGCGAGGGTGAGCACCCCCGCGACGTGCGCCGCGGCGATCTCGCCGATGGAGTGGCCGGCGACGTGGGACGGGCGCAGGCCCCACGACTCGAGCAGGCGGGCGAGGGCGACCTCGAAGGCGAACACCGCCGCCTGGGTGTAGAGCGTCTGGCCGAGCAGCGCGGCGTCCGCCGACTGGTCTTCGGCGAACATGACCGTGCGCAGGGGCCGGTCCAGATGTGGGTCGAGGACCTCGGCGACGGCGTCGAGGGCCGCCGCGAACGCGGGATACGCGGCGTGCAGCTCCCGGCCCATGCCGGGGCGCTGGCTGCCCTGTCCGGTGAACAGGAACGCGACGCGCGCGGCCGGCACCGCCACGTCCGTGCGCAGGGCGTCCGGTGCCGGCGGTGTCGCGCTGTCGGCGAGGGCGGCGAGGGCGGCGAGCAACTGCGGCCGGTCGCCGCCGACGAGCGCGGCCCGATGGTCCAGCGGGGAACGGGTGGCCACCAGGGACAGCGCGACGTCGTCGGCGGCCGCGGCGGTGTCGGCGGTCACGGCGGTGTCGTCAGCCGCGGGGCCGTCCGAGGCCGCGGGACCGGCGGTCAGATGTGTGAGCAGCCGGGCGGCCTGCGCTCGCAGCGCGTCCGCCGAGCCGGCGGACAGCAGCCATGGCAGCGGGTGCGCGGGTGCGGCGGCGCGGTCCGCGGTGACCGGCCGCGCGGCCTCGCCCTGTCCGGCGCCCGCGGGTGCCTCCTCGAGGATGAGGTGGGCGTTGGTGCCGCTGATGCCGAACGAGGACACCGCGGCACGGCGCGGACGACCGTTCGCCTCCCAGCGGCGTCCCTGCCGCGCCAGCCGCACCGTCCCGTCGCTCCAGTCCACGTGCGGGGTGGGCTCGTCGACGTGCAGCGTCGCCGGCAGGCGTGCATGCCGCATCGCCAGGATCATCTTGATCATTCCGGCGACGCCGGCCGCGGCCTGGGTGTGGCCGAGGTTCGACTTGGCGGAGCCCACCCACAGCGGTGCCTGCGGCGAGTGCTCGCGGCCGTAGGTGGCCAGCAGCGCGTGCGCCTCGATGGGATCGCCGAGGGTGGTGCCCGTCCCGTGCGCCTCGACGGCGTCCACCTCGGCGGCGGTGACCCGGGCGCGGGCGAGGGCGGCGCGGATCACCCGTTCCTGGGCGGGTCCGCTCGGGGCGGTCAGTCCGTTGCTCGCGCCGTCCGAGTTCACCGCGCTGCCCCGGATGACCGCGAGGATCTCGTGCCCGTTGCGGCGGGCGTCGCCGAGGCGTTCGAGCAGGAGCAGGCCGACGCCCTCGGCGAAGTTGGTGCCGTCGGCGGCGGCGGCGAAGGACTTGCACCGCCCGTCGGGGGCCAGGCCGCGCTGGCGGCTGAACTCGACGAAGACCCCGGCGGACCCCAGCACGGTGGCTCCGCCGGCGACCGCGAGCGTCACCTCCCCGCTGCGCAGGCTGGCACAGGCCAGATGGACGCCGACCAGCGAGGACGAGCAGGCGGTGTCGACGGTGAGAGCCGGGCCGCGCAGCCCGAAGGTGTACGCGATCCGTCCCGAGGCGACGCTCGTGGTGTTCCCGGTCAGCAGGTAGCCCTCGTGGGCGGCGGGCACCCGGCCCAGGCCGGGGGCGTAGTCCTGGGCGATCACCCCGACGAACACGCCGGTGGAGCTGTCGCGCAGGCTGGCAGCCGGAATCCGGGCCCGTTCGAACAGCTCCCAGGTCGACTCGAGCAGCACCCGCTGCTGGGGGTCGATCGCCGCGGCCTCCCGCGGGTGGATGCCGAACAGCTCCGCGTCGAAGCCGGCGGCGTCACGCAGGAACCCGCCGTGCCGCACGTACATCGTGCCGGTGCGGTCGGGATCGGGGTCGTACAGGCCCTCGAGGTCCCAGCCGCGGTCGGTCGGGAACTCACCGACCGCGTCTGTGCCCGCGTCGAGCAGCCGCCACAGATCCTCCGGCGAGGTGACGGCGCCGGGGAAGCGGCAGCTCATGGCGACGACCGCGATCGGCTCGCGGTCCTGCTCCTGGGCGGCGCTCAGCCGCTGGCGGGTCTCATGCAGATCGGCGGTGACCCGTCGCAGATACTCCCGCAGCCTGTCCTCGTTCGCCATGTGACGGTCAGTCCCTCCAGGAAATGGGGCTTGGAGACACCGAGAGAGCCGACGGAGCCGGCCGGACTCAGAGCTCGTTGTCGATGAAGGCGAAGATCTCGTCGTCCGACGCGGCGGCGAGCGTGCCCGCGACGGACTGTTCCCGGTCGCCCGCTCGTGCCTGGCGCAGCCGGTCCTGCAGGTCCGCCAGCCGGGCGGCGAGGTTCTCCCGCGCGCCCGGGTCGGCCGGGTCGTCGTCCGGACCGGTGACCAGCGCTTCGACGGCGGCCGCCAGCCGGTCCAGTTCGGCCCGCACCGCCGCGGCCCGCGCCGCCGCCGTGCCGGCGGGGGAGCCCGCGCCGTCGGTGCCGAACAGCTCGCCGTGCAGGTGTTCGGCCAGGTGGCCGGCAGTGGGATGGTCGAAGACCAGGGTGCTCGCCAGTCGCAGGCCCGTGGCCGCGGCAAGCCGGTTGCGCAGCTCCACGGCGGTCAGCGAGTCGAACCCGAGTTCTCGGAAGGCCTGATCGGGACGCAGCGTGTCGCTCGACGCATGACCGAGGACGGCGGCGGCCTGGGCGCGGACCAGGCTCATCACCAGCTCCGGGCGGTTCTCGCTTGCGGCCTCGGCCAGCCGCCGCGGCCAGTCCGCGCGATCCGCGGCGCCGGAGTCCTGCGCGCGGCCCGGGGTCACGAGGCCGCGCAGCATCGGATGGGCGGGCGCGTCGCGCAGTCGCCGGGGGTCGAGGCGGGCGGTGACCACCGCGGCCCGCGACGTGTCGATCGCGGCGTCGAACAGCGCCAGCCCCTCGGCCGTGGACAGCGGTGGCACGCCGGTGCGGGTCATCCGCTCCCGGTCGGCGGCGCCGAGGTGGCGGGTCATCTCGCTGGCGTGCGACCACAGGCTCCACGCCATCGACACCGCGGGCAGGCCGACGGCGCGCCGGTGCTGGGCGAGGGCGTCCAGGAAGGCGTTGGCGGCCGCGTAGTTGGCCTGCCCCGGGGTGCCCAGCGTGCCGGCGAGCGAGGAGAACAGGACGAACGCCGCCAGGTCGGCGTCCCTGGTCAGCTCGTGCAGGTTCCACGCCGCGTCGATCTTCGGGCGTAGCACCCGGTCGAGCTGGTCGGCGTCCAGGACGTGGACGGGCACGTCGTCGATGACACCGGCCGCGTGCACCACCATGGTCAGCGGATGCTCCGGCGCGATGCCCGCCAGGGCCGCCGACAGCGCCGTGCGGTCCGCCGCGTCGCACGCCACCACCCGCACCGACGCTCCGGCGGCGGTGAGCTCGGCGACGAGCGCGCCGGCCCCGTCGGCGGCGACGCCCCGGCGGCTGGTCAGCAGCAGATGGCGCAGCCCGTGCCGGGCCACCAGGTGTCGGGCGAGGTGCGCGCCCAGCACACCGGTCCCGCCGGTGATCAGGACGGTGCCGTCCGGCGACGGCGCCCGCGGCACCGTGAGGATCAGCTTTCCGACGTGGCGGGCCTGGCTGAGGAAGCGGATGGCCTCCGGCGCACGCCGCAGGTCCCAGGCGGCCGCCGGCAGCGGGTGGAGCTCGCCGCGCTCGAACCTCGGGCGCAGCCATCCGAGCATGCCGCTGACGTGGTCCGGCCCCTGTTCGGTGAGGTCGTAGGCGCGGTAGCGCACGTCCGGGCGCACCTGGGCGACCCGTGCGGGGTCGCGGATGTCGGTCTTGCCCATCTCCAGGAACCGGCCGCGTGGCGCCAGCAGGCGCAGGGACGCGTCGACGAACGGCCCGGCGAGGGAGTTCAGCACGACGTCCACGCCGCGCCCAGCGCTCGCCGCGCGGAACGCCTCCTCGAAGCCGAGGTCGCGCGAGGACGCGATGTGCCGCCCGTCGAGGCCCCACGCGCGCAGCACGTCCCACTTGCCGGGGCTCGCCGTGCCGTACACCTCCAGTCCCCACAGCCGGGCGAGCTGCAGCGCGGCCTGCCCGACGCCGCCGGTGGCCGCATGCAGCAGCAGCGACTCGCCCGCGCGTACCTCGGCGATCTCGGCGAGTCCGTAGTAGGCGGTGAGGAAGGCGACGGGGATGGTGGCGGCCTCGGCATAGGTCATCGCGTCCGGGATCCGGGCCACCAGGCGCTGGTCGGTGGTCACCAGCGGACCGGCGCCGGTGACCAGGCCCGCCACCCGGTCGCCCGGGCGCAGCGCGGTGACGTCCGGGCCGACCTCCACGACCAGCCCGGCGCCCTCACCGACGGGCGGCCTCGCATCGCCGGTCACCATGCCGAGCGCGAGGATCACATCGCGGAAGTTCAGCCCGGCGGCCCGCAGGGCGATGCGCACGTGGCCCGGTGGCAGTGGCTCCTCGGCGCCGCCGTAGGCCGCCAGGACGAACCCGTCGACCTGCCCGTCGCCGGTGAGCTCCAGCCGCCAGCCCGCCGCGCCGGCCGGCGGGCGCAACGAGTCGGTGTCGGGAATCCGGGCGAGCCGCGGGATCAGGCGGCTGTCCCCGCGCACGGCGAGCTGCGGCTCGTCCGCGGTGGGCAGGAGCAGCTCCAGGGACGGTGCCGAGCCCCGGGGGTCGAGATCGACGAGGCCGAAGCGGCCGGGGTTCTCCGCCGTCGCCGTGCGGACCAGGCCCCACACCGCGGCGTCGGCGAGGCTGGTCACCGGCTCGCCGGCGCGGACCGCGACCGCCCCGCGGGTGACGAACACCAGCCGTCCCGCGGCCAGGCGTGGGTCGTGCAGCCAGGCGGCGACCAGCTGGCGGGCCCGCTCGGCGCCGTCTCGGGCGCGGGCGGCCAGCGCCGGGTCCGTCGGGCGGTGCCACGCGACGTCGCCCGTGGCATCGGGTTCGTCGTGGGTCGCGGCGGCCGGCCCAGCGGCGGGGAGGGCCGGTGTGGCCGCGGGGAGGGCCGGTGTGGCGGCCGCGTCCAGGCCGACGCAGGGCACCAGCACGGTGAACGGCTCGCCCGGCCGGGCCGAGGCGGCCGCGGTCGCCAGGTCCGTGCCGGGCACCGTGGGCAGCAGATCGAATCCGGTGGTCGTCGAGGGGCCGGTGCCCAGCACCAGGACGGGGCCGGCGGCGGCAATGGCGGGCTCGGGCGACGCCGCCGCGGGCTCGGGCGTCCAGTCCAGTCCGTACAGGGCGGGCGTCGTCGTGGGCAGCCGGGAAGGATCAAGAGGACGCAGGGTGAGCGCTTCGACCGTGAGGATCATGCGTCCCGAGGCGTCCTCAAGCCGCAGTGCCACCGTGTCCGGGCTCGTCGCCCTGGCCAGAACCCTGGCGGCCGCCGCTCCGACCACACCCGTCCGCACGCCGCCCCAGGTGAACGGCACCAGGATCCGCCCGATGCCTGCCCCGGTCCCGGCGTCCGGGGTGCCGGCGTCCGGGGTGCTGGCAGCCAGCGCGCAGGCGTGCAGGGCCGCGTCGAGCAACGCCGGGTGCAGCACGCACGCCGCCGTGTCGCCGCGCTGGTCCTCGGCGAGCTCGACGTCGGCGGCCACCCCGTCGGTGTGCCGCCAGGCGGCGCGCAGCCCCTGGAAGGCGGGGCCGTAGTCGTACCCCCGCTCGGCGAGCTGCCGGTACAGCTCGGCGACGTCGACGGGCTCGCCGGCGGGCGGCCAGCCGAACCCGGGCGCCGGCGCGTCCGTGGCCGCCGGGTCCGTGGCCGGGGGCCCGGCGGGCCGCAGGGTGGCGCGCGCGTGGCACGTCCACCCGGCGTCCGGGAGGTCCGCCGGCCGGGAGTGCACCTCGGCGGCGCGAGACCCGTCCTCGGCCGCGGCCCGGACGGTGACCTGCAGGTCGACCGCGCCCTCGGCGGGCAGCGGGAGCGGGGCCCGCAGGGTGAGCTCCTCGAGGAGGAGGTTGGCCGGCCCGTCGAGGTCCGGGCCGGTACCGGCGACGGCGCCGTCCCTCACCGCCGCCGCGCCGTGCAGGACGAGGTCCACGAACGCGGCGCCAGGCAGCAGCGTGGTGCCGAGCACGGCGTGATCCGTGAGCCACGGCTGCTGGCGCAGCGAGATCCGGCCGGTGTGCAGCACCCCCCCGTCCGCCAGCGGCACCGCCGCGGCCAGGAACGGATGTGTGGTGCCGGCCAGTCCGGCCGCCCGCAGGCCGCCGCCGGCGTGCTCGCGCGGCTCGAGCCAGTACCGCTCCCGGGCGAAGGGGTAGGTCGGCAGGTCGACGTGGGGGAGGTGCGCCTCGCCGAGGACCGTGGTCCAGTCGACCGGCAGGCCGTGCAGATGGGCCTCGGCGAGCGAGGTCAGCAACCGGTCGGGGCCGCCGTCGTCGCGGCGCAGTGTCGAGAGCACCACGGATCCGGCGACGTCCGCGTCGGCGAGACTGTCACCGATGCCCACGGTCAGGACCGGATGCGGACTCACCTCGAGGAACGCGGTGCGACCGGCGGCGGCGAGCTGACCGATGGTCGGTGCCAGGCGGACCGGCTCGCGCAGGTTGCGGTACCAGTACTCGGCGTCGAGCTCGGTGCCGTCGAGGGGGCCCGCGGTCACGGTGGACCAGAACGCGACGCGCGCCCGCGTCGGCCGCACGTCACGCAGCTCGTCGAGCAGCCGTGCGCGGATCTCGGCCACGTGCGGGGAGTGCGAGGCGTAGTCGACGGGGATGCGCCGGGCCCGGATCCCGTCCGCCTCGCATGCGGCCAGCAGTTCGGCCACCGCCTCGGCGGCGCCGGAGATGACGGTGGTCGCCGGCCCGTTGGCGGCCGCCACGTCGAGGTGCCCGGGCCAGCGCCGCAGCAGGTCGGCGGTGTGCCGCGCGGACAGCGCCACGGACGCCATCGCGCCCCGCCCGGACAGGGTGGTCAGAGCCCTGCTGCGCAGCGCGACCACGCGGGCCGCGTCCGACAGGGACAGCGCCCCGGCGACGCAGGCGGCGGCGATCTCCCCCTGGGAGTGGCCGACGACCGCGTCCGGGCGGATGCCGTGGGACCGCCAGACCTCGGCCAGCGACACCATCATGGCGAACAGCGCCGGCTGCACCACGTCGACGCGGTGCAGTCCGGCCGGGCCGGACCCCAGGTGGGCGGCCCCGGGCGGCGCGGACCGCCCCGCGGCGGACTGTGCCTCGGCGGACTGTGCCTCGGCGGAGTCCGCCTGGGCGGACTCGGCCGCGTCGGACGGGACGGCGAGCACGTCGAACAGGGACCAGTCGACGTGCGGGGCGAGGGCGTCGGCGCAGGCGGACATCGCCGCGCGGAACACCGGGGACGTCGCGAGCAGCTCGGTGGCCATCCCCGCCCACTGGGCGCCCTGGCCGGGGAAGACGAACACCGTCCGCCCGGGCTCGGCACCGCCGGTCGTGGGCAGGGCGGCGACGAGACCCGCGGCCGGCTCCCCCCGGCGCAGCGCGTCCAGCGTGGTCACCAGCTCGCCCGCCGTCGCGTCGGGCCGGGCGAGGGCGACCGCGCGGTGCGGGAACGCCGTGCGGGTCAGCGCCAGGGCGCGGCCCACGGCGCGGGCGGGAAGGTCGGGGTGCGCGGCGGCGAACGCGCGCAGTCCGGCGGCCTGCTCGCGCAGCGCCCGCTCGTCCCGGGTGGACAGCAACCAGGCGACGGGCAGGCCCGGCGCGGAAGCCGGCTGGCCGTCATGCGCCGCCGAGGCCGGCGGGCCGTCCGGGGTGGCCGGGACGGGGGTGTGCGGGGCGTCCGCCGCGGCGGGAGGCTGCTCGAGGATGAGGTGGGCGTTCGTGCCGCTGATGCCGAACGAGGAGACCGCGGCGCGGCGCGGGCGGCCGGTCGCGGGCCAGGGCCGCTGGTCCGCCAGCAGCTCGATCGCCCCCGACGACCAGTCGACATGGGGGGTCGGCTCGTCGATGTGCAGGCTGCGGGGAAGCACGCCGTGACGCATCGCCTGGACCATCTTGATGATGCCTGCGGCGCCGGCCGCGGCCTGGGTGTGGCCGATGTTGGACTTGACCGAGCCGAGCCACAGCGGCTGCCCGGCCGGGCGGTCCTGGCCGTAGGCGGCCAGCAGCGCGTGCGCCTCGATGGGGTCTCCGAGGCGGGTGCCGGTGCCGTGCGCCTCGACGATGTCCACTGTCTGCGGGCTCAGCCGGGCGTTCGCGAGGGCCTGGCGGATGACGCGTTCCTGCGCCGGCCCGCTCGGCGCGGTCAGCCCGTTGCCACCGCCGTCGGAGTTGACCGCGCTGCCGCGCACGACGGCGAGCACCGGGTGGCGGTTGCGCTCGGCATCGGAGAGCCGTTCGAGCAGCAGCAGCGCGACGCCCTCGGCCCAGCCGGTGCCGTCCGCCGCCGCCGCGAACGGCTTGCAGCGCCCGTCCGGTGCCAGGCCGCGCTGACGGCTGAACTCGACGAAGGTGGTCGGCGTCGCCATCACGGTCGCGCCGCCGGCGAGGGCCAGCGAGCACTCGCCGCCGCGCAGCGCCTGACTGGCGAGATGCACGGCGACCAGGGACGACGAGCAGGCCGTGTCGATGGTCATGGTGGGACCCTCGAACCCGAACGAGTACGCGATCCGGCCGGACGCGACGCTGCCGGCGCTGCCGCTGGCGAGCAGCCCCTCGAAGCCGTCCGGTGGGGCGGCGGCCAGCCGGGTGCCGTAGTCGTCGTACATGACGCCGGTGAACACGCCGGTGTCCGAGCCGCGCAGGGCGCCCGGTGGGATGTGCGCGCGTTCGAGCGTCTCCCAGGCCACCTCCAGCAGCAGGCGCTGCTGGGGATCGATCGCCAGCGCCTCGCGGGGGGAGATCGCGAAGAACGCGGGGTCGAACTCGCCCGCGTCGTGCAGGAACCCGCCGTGGCGCACGTAGGAGGTGCCGGTCCGCTCCGGGTCGGGGTCGTACAGGCGCTCGACGTCCCAGCCGCGGTCGTCGGGGAACGCGCTGATGGCGTCGGTGCCCTGCGCGACCAGCGTCCACAGCTGCTCGGGGGTGCGGACCCCACCGGGGAACCGGCAGGCCATCGCCACGATCGCGATCGGTTCGTCGGACGCCGCGGCGGCCGTGACCGCCACCGTCCGCTGCCCGCCGCGCAGCTCGGCGTCCAGGTGGGCGGCGAGCTGCGCGGCGGTGGGCCGGTCGAACACGACGGTGCTGGCCAGCCGCAGGCCGGTCGCGGCGGACAGCGCGTCGCGCAGTTCGAGGACGCTCAGGGAGTCGAAGCCGAGATCGCGAAAGGGCCGGTCTGCCTCGATGGCGGCGGCGTCGGTGTGACCGAGCACTTCGGCGGCACGGCGCCGGACCAGGGCGAGCAGCTCGGCGCGCCGCTCGGCGTCGGCCAGGGTGGCCAGCCGATCGGCGAGGTCGCCCGCCGCCGCGGGGGCACGCCGCTGGCGGGGAACGAGCCCGCCGAGCACCGGCGGTACCGCCCCCGCGGCGGCCCTGGCCCGCAGCGCCGGCGTGTCGATCCGGACGGGCACGACCAGCGCGGGACCCGCCGTGATCGCGGCGTCGAACAGTGCCAACCCGTCGGACGTGGACAGCGGTGCGATGCCCGCGCGGGCGAGGCGGGCGCGGTCGGCCGGGCTCAGTCGCGCGGCCATGCCGTCGCCGTCCCACTGTCCCCAGGCCAGGCTGACGGCCGGCAGGCCGCGGGAGCGACGCTGTGCGGCGAGCGCGTCGAGGGCGGCGTTGGCCGCCGCGTAGTTCGCCTGCCCGGCGTTGCCGAGAACGCCGGCCAGCGAGCTGAACAACACGAACGCTCCCAGGTCGGCGGTGCGGGTCAGCGCGCTGAGGTTCCACGCGGCGTCCACCTTGGGGCGCAGCACCGCGGCGAGGCGGGCCGGGGTGAGGGCGTCGACGGGGGCGTCGTCGAGCACGCCCGCGGCGTGCACCACGCCGGTCAGGGGATGGCGGGGGTCGACGGCGGCCAGCACCGCGGCCAGCGCGGGGGCGTCGGCCGCGTCGGCGGCCGCCACCGTGACCTCGGCGCCGAGCTCGCGCAGAGCACGGGTGACGTCGCCCGCCCCGGGAGCATCCGGCCCGCGCCGGCTCAGGAGCAGCAGATGGCGCACGCCGTGGGCCTCGACCAGGTGACGGGCGACGAGGCGGCCCAGCGCCCCCGTGCCCCCGGTGACGAGCACCGTCCCGTCCCGGTGCCACGGCGGCGCGGCGGATGGCCGGTCCGGGCCGGGGACGCGGGTCAGGCGTGGCACATGCCAGCGCCCGTCGCGCAGGGCGACCTGGGGCTCGCCGACGGCCAGCGCCGCCTGGACGGCCGCGGTGACCCGCGCGTCCGACTCCGTCAGCTCCGTCAGCTCCGTCAGCTCCGTCAGCTCCGACGGCTCCGACGGCTCCGACGGCTCCGACGGCTCCGGATCGAGGTCCACCAGGACCAGCCGACCGGGATGTTCCTGCTGGGCGGCGCGCACCAGGCCCCACACGGCCGCGCCGGCTGGATCCGGCGCCTCGTCGGCCTGGACGCCGACCGCGCCCCGGGTGACGACCACCAGGGTGGACGTCCCGTCGGCGTGGGCGAGCCACTCCCTGGTCCGTGCCCACGCGCGGTGCGTGTGGTCGCGCACCCGGGCGGCGCCGTCGTCCGCGCCGTCAGGGCCGCCGTCCGGCCGGTCGCCGCTGCCGGGCCGCTCGACGGCCAGGCAGAGATGTGTCTCGACGGGGCCGCGTGGCACGGGGGATGCGGCGGCGGGGATGACGGGCAACCAGGTGAGCTCGAACAGCGCCTCGCGCGCGAGGCTGGCCGCCGACCGCTCGACGTCCACGGGCCGCACCGTGAGCCGGTCGATCGATCCCACCGGCGTGCCGGCCGGATCGGCGAGGTCGACGGACACGGTGTCCGACCCGGTGGGCGCCAGCCGCACCCGCAGCGCGGTGGCCGCGCCGGCCCGCAGCCGGACGCCGCCGAACGAGAACGGCAGCCGCGGGCGGGGGTCGTCGTCGCGCGGTGGCAGCGTGAGCTGGGCGTGCAACGCCGCGTCGAGCAGCGCCGGGTGCACGGCGTGACTGTCGGCGCCGGTTCCCTCCGGCAGCTGCACCTGCGCGTACAGGACGTCGCCGGCCCGCCAGGCCGCCCGCAGGCCGCGGAAGGCTGGTCCGTAGTGGTAGCCACGGTCGGCGACCTCGTCGTAGAGGCCGTCCACCGGGATCGGGGTGGCGCCGGCGGGTGGCCAGGGGCCCCGCGCCCAGCCGTCGGTCGCGGTGCCCGCCGTGGGCGAGGTGCCCGCCGGCGGAACAGGCCGCGTCTGCGCGCCGCTGCCCGCCAGCAGCGTTCCGGTCGCGTGCGTGGTCCACGGGCTGTCGGTGAGCCCGTCGTCGGGCCGTGACCACACCTCGACCCGGCTGCGGCCGTCCGCGTCGGGAGGATCGACCGACACGCCGATGCGGACCGCGCCGTCCGCCCGCAGGCCCAGCGGCGCGGCGAGCGCGAGGTCCTCGATCGCGCCGCGCCCGGCATGGTCGGCCGCGGCGGCGACCAGGTCCAGGAAGGTGGTGGCGGACAGCAGGATCGTGCCGCCGAGGGCATGGTCGGCCAGCCATGGCGCCTGGGAGGGGCCGAGCCGGCCGCTGAGGATGACCTGGCCGTCGGCGAGGGTGAGCGCGGCGCGCAGCAACGGGTGGCCGGTCGCCTCGAGTCCGGCGCCGGCGAGATCGCCCGGGCCGGCGGCGTCGTCGTCCAGCCAGTAGCGCGTCCGCGTGAACGCGTAGGTGGGCAGCGGGACCACGCGGGCGCCGCGCTCGACGAACCGGGCCTCGGCCCGCGGCCACCGCGGCCGGGAGGCGCGCAGCTGGGCGCCGAGGGCGGCCCCGAGCGCGTCACGGGCCTCGACCGCGCCGTCGGGCAGGGTGGGGAGGAACGTGAGCCGGTCGGTCTCCGGATCTTCGGCCAGGGCAGCACGGGCCAGGGCCGACAGCGTCCTGCTGGGCCCGAGTTCGACGAACGTCATGGCCGCCTGCGCGCGCAGCGTCCGCACGGCGTCGTGGAAGCGGACCGTCTCACGCACCTGCCGCACCCAGTAGTCGGCCGAGCGGACCTCGTCGTCGGCGATGACCGTGCCGGTGAGCGTCGAGACCAGCGCAATCGCCGGGTCGTGGTAGGTCAGGGCCCGTGCCGTCTCGCCGAACGGGGCCAGCATGGCGTCCATATGGGCGGAGTGGAAGGCGTGGCTGGCCCGCAGCGACCTGGCGCGCCGGCCCTGGCCGCGCCAGCTCTCGGCAAGCGCGGTGACGGCGTCGCGGTCCCCGGACACGACGGTGGCGGTGGGCCCGTTGACGGCGGCGATGTCGACGGCGCGCGCGACACCCGCCGCGTCCAGCGCGGCCGCGACCTGCTCGGGGGTGCCCTCCAGCGCGACCATCGCCCCGGTGGCCGGCAGGTCCTGCATGAGTCGGCCGCGGGCGAGCACCAGCGTGCACGCGTCGGGCAGGGTCAGCACGCCAGCGACGTGCGCGGCGGCGAGCTCGCCGATGGAGTGTCCGGCGAGCAGCGCGGGACGCACGTCCCAGGACTCCAGGTAGCGGAAGAGCGCGACCTCGAGGGCGAACAGCGCGCTCTGCGTGTACAGGGTCTGGTCGAGCAGAGGCGCCGTGGGGGTGTCCGCGGCGGCGAACATCACGGACAGCAGCGGCTGCTCCAGCCCGAGGTCCAGCCGACCGGCCACCTCCCGCAGCGCGCCGGCGAAGACCGGATCCCGCTCGAACAAATCGCGGCCCATGCCCGGACGCTGGCTGCCCTGGCCGGCGAAGAGGAACGCGACGCCGCCGGGCTGGCCGCCGGCGCGGACCACGTTCGTCGCCGCGTCGCCGCGGGTGAGCGCCGCCAGCCCGGCGCGCAGCTCGTCGTGATTGCCCGCGAGGACAGCCGCGCGGTGAGGCAGCGGCACGCGGCCGCGCAGCAGGGTCAGGCCGAGGTCGGCCAGATCCAGCGCCGGCGCCTCGTCGAGCCGTTCGAGCAGCCGGTTGGCCTGGCCGGGCAGTGCCGCGGCGGACGCCGCCGTCACCACGAACGGCAGCGGAGCCACCGGCGTCCCGGATGCCGTGGGAATCGCCGGAGCCACGGGCGTGCCGGAAGTCGCGGCCGTCGCGGCCGTCTCTGCCGCCTCGGGTATCTCGGCCCTCTCGGGCGTCTCGGGTATCTCCGGCGTCTCGGGTGTTGGCGCCGTCGCCGGTACCGCGTCCGGCGACGGTCGGGACGGCTGCCCGGGGACGGCGGGAGGTTCCTCCAGGACGACGTGCGCGTTGGTGCCGCTGATGCCGAACGACGACACCGCCGCGCGCCGCGGCCGGTCCCCGGCGGGCCAGGGCACCGCCTCGGTCAGCAGGGACACCGCGCCGGTCGACCAGTCGACGTGCGGGGAGGGGGCGTCCACGTGCAGGGTGCGCGGCAGCTGCTCGTGGCGCATCGCCATGACCATCTTGATGATCCCGGTGGCGCCGGCCGCGGCCTGGGTGTGACCGACGTTGGACTTGACCGAGCCGAGCCACAGCGGCCTGCCCGCGGGGCGGTCCTGGCCGTAGGTGGCCAGGAGTGCCTGGGCCTCGATCGGGTCGCCGAGCGTCGTGCCGGTGCCATGCGCCTCGACCGCGTCGACCTCGTCCGGGCGCAGCCGGGCGGCGGCGAGCGCTCGGCGGATCACCCGCTCCTGGGCCGGCCCGTTGGGTGCGGTCAGGCCGTTGCTCGCCCCGTCGGAGTTCACCGCCGAGCCGCGGACCAGCGCGAGGACCCGATGGCCGCGGCGGCGCGCCGCCGCGAGCGGTTCCAGCAGGAGCAGTCCGAGTCCCTCGCCCCAGGACGTGCCGTCGGCGGCGGCGGCGAACGGCTTGCACCGGCCGTCCGGAGCCAACCCCCGCTGCCGGCTGAAGTCGACGAACGTCGCCGGCGTCGCCATGACCGTGACACCGCCGGCGATGGCGAGGTCGCACTCCCCGTCGCGCAGGGCCCGGGCGGCGAGGTGCACGGCGACGAGCGATGACGAGCAGGCGGTGTCGATCGTGAGGGTGGGGCCTTCGAGCCCGAAGGTGTAGGCGATCCGCCCGGAGGCGACACTGCCCGCGCTGCCGGCCCCGAGATGACCCTCGACCTGAGCGGGCGCCCGGCGGAACCGGGTGCCGTAGTCGTCGTACATGACGCCGGTGAACACCCCGGTGGCGGAGCCGCGCAGCGTGTCCGCGCTGATGCCCGCCCGCTCGAACAGCTCCCAGGTGCCCTCCAGCAGCAGGCGCTGCTGCGGGTCCATCGCCAGCGCCTCCCGCGGACTGATGCCGAACAGGCCGGCGTCGAAGTCCGCGGCCTCGTGCAGGAAACCGCCGTGGCGGACATAGGAGCAGCCGGTCCGGTCCGGGTCGGGGTCCCACAGCGCGCCGACGTCCCAGCCGCGGTCGGTGGGGAAGGCGGAGATCGCGTCCCGCCCGTCGGTGACCAGCCGCCACAGCAGCTCGGGCGAGTGCGCCGCGCCGGGCAGCCGGCAGGCCATCGCCACGATCGCGATCGGCTCGTCGGCGGCCGTGGCCGACGTGGGCGCGGCGGCCCCGGCGGACCGCCGCGAGCCGGCGAGGCGTTCCAGCAGCAGGCCGGCGACCGCCGTCGGCGTCGGCTGGTCGAACGCCAGCGTCGCGGGCAGGGTGAGGCCGGTCCGCGCGCTCAGGGCGTTGCGGAACATGATCGCGCCCAGCGAGTCCAGGCCGTGGTCCCGGAAGGCGGTGTCCGGGTCGATCCGGTGTGGGTCGCCGTGGCCGAGAGCGTCCGCGGCCTGCTCGCGCACCAGGGTCACCAGGGTCGCCAGCCGCCGTTGCGGGTCGAGACGGGCGAGCCGCCGCGCCCAGGATGACGGGGTGGGTTCGGCCTTCGCGGCGCGGCCCGCGGGGCGGCGGGGGGCCGGTGCCAGGGTGCGCAGCGCGGCGGGCAGCGTCCCCTGTTCCGCCAGCCGATGCAGCGTGGTGGCGTCGAAGCGAGCGGCGACGAGGGCGGCGTCCACTGCCGCGGGCGGTGCGTCCGTCCGGGCCGGTGGCGAGGCGGCGAGCACGGCCGCGTCGAACAGCGCCGTGGCCTCCTCGTCCGCGAGCGGAGCGAGGCCGGCCTGGGCGAGGCGGGACGCGTCGGCGGCGGACAGGCGCCCGGCCATCCCGCCGGCGGCCCACTGACCCCAGGCGATGGAGACCGCGGGCAACCCCAGCCGCCGCCGTGCCTGGGCGAGGGCATCCAGCGCGGCGTTCGCGGCGGCGTAGGCCGCCTGCCCGGCGTTGCCGAGGACACCGGCGAGCGAGGAGAACAGGACGAAGCCGTCGAGGGGGTGGTGGCGGGTGAGGTGGTGGAGGTGGTGGGC
>NZ_FZMO01000267.1 GCF_900197875.1 Frankia canadensis
GGACACCAGCGTGCCGGCCGGCGTGTAGGCGCGGTCGGCGAACGCCTCCGCGATCTCCGCCAGCCCCGCCCCCCTCGACCCGGAGGGCTGCGACGAGCAGGCCGCCTGCGCCACCCACCGTTATCCCCGGTCCGCCTACGACGACGGATGGCCGGCGGCGGGCTAGGGTGCGCCCATGGCGACGATGAACGAGTCCCAGTGGCGGCGGTTCGTCAGCGAGGGCACGCGGACCGGCAAGCTCGCGACGACGCGGGCCGACGGGCGCCCGCACGTCGCGCCCGTCTGGTTCCTGCTCGACGGAGCCGACGTGGTGTTCAACACCGGCGCGCAGACGGTGAAGGGCCGGGCGCTGCGCCGCGACGGGCAGGCGGCGCTGTGCGTCGACGACGAGCGGCCACCGTTCTCGTTCGTCACCCTGTCCGGGCCGGTGACCGTGTCCGAGGAGCTCACCGAGGTGCGTCACTGGGCGACGAGGATCGCCGCCCGCTACATGGGTGAGGAGCTGGCCGAGCAGTACGGGGCGCGCAACGGCGTGCCCGGTGAGCTGCTCGTGCGCCTGACCCCCACCTCGGTGGTGGCCCTCGCCGACCTCGCCGACTGACGCGGCGCCCGGCCCGGCTCAGATGATGTCGGCGGTGCGCGGTGCGTGGTCGATCGGGGGCGTGGTGATGAGCAGGAGGATCTCGTGCACCCGGTTGGCCAGCAGCCGTGAGGGCGCCACGTCGCCGATCGCGACCATCTCGTCGAGCAGCCGCCCGGCGGCCCGCGGATCCTCGTGGATGAGGGTGGCGGCCAGTGCGCCGAGCGCCCAGCCGTGGCTGACAGTGCCGGGAAGGGTCAGGCGCACCGCGCGCTGGGCGGCGGAGCGGGCACCGGGGACGTGCAGCCGGCTCATCGCGTCGGCGACGATGCACGCCTCGCGGCCCTGGTCGAACGCCGGCCAGCCGGGGTGGCGCAGCCCGCGGATGTAGGGACGTTCGCGCAGGCGGGCCAGCGCGTCGTCGAGGGTCTGCTGGTCGCCGGCGGTGGCGGCGATGGACACCGCGAGCCCGGCCGCCCAGGCGTGCAGGTAGGGGTGGTGGACGGCCGCGGCCCGGGCGATGGCGTCGCGGGCGGTCTCCAGGCGGCCGTCGAGGTAGGCGATGACCGCGTCGAGGCTGTGCGCGGTGCCGGTGAGCAGCCGGTCGTCGAGCTGGCCGGCGAACTGGGTGCTCAGCGTGGCGAACCGGCGCGCGCTGGTCGTCTCCCCGCTGTCGGCGGACAGGATCCCCAGGTAGAACGACAGGTAGCCGGCGGCGCGGGTGAGCTCGCGGTGCACGTCCGGGGACAGCCGCCGACCCAGCGCGTCCTGCACACGGCGCCAGTCACCGACGATGGGGCCGAGCAGCACGGTGTGCGGCGTGTTGAACAGGGTCGTGGCGTAGCGGTGCAGCCGGTCGTCGAGTTCGGTGAGGGTGAGCGGGTCGGGGTCGGCGCGGGCGATCTCCCGGGAGATCGTCGCGGCCGTCCGGGCGGCGTCGGACAGGCCGTACCTGTCCCGCAGCGCCCCGCCTATCAGCTCCACGCCGTCCATGCCCCGCATCCCCTCATACGCTGAAGCGGCGTTCACGGGACGCGCGGGCATGCAGGTACCCCGTGCGCCCGTGGCCGCCACCTGGCCGCCCGTCCCCCGGGCTGTCACGACGGCGCCGGGTTCGCACGGGCGTCTGGCGCCGCCCGCGTGCGTCCCCGCGCCCTGCGGACATCCGGCTTCGGCACCCTGCTCCTGGGCGCCGGCGCTGTCCGCGAGGTGAGGGGTCCTGCCTGTGCGTGGCCGGACCGGGTCGTCGACGTGACGTGGGGCACGCTACCGCGCCGGCAGGGGGGTCTGTACAGAGCTTCGCCGAACTCCCCCCGGTCCCCACCTTGTCCACAGGGGACATTTATCCCCTTGCGGTGCAAGGGGGGACAGGTGTAGAGGGGATGGGGGCCTGAACGGGCCAGGTGCGAGCGGTACGGGCCAGCTCAGCTCCCCCGCGGCGCCCGTCGCCACCCGCGTGCGTCGTCTGGCCGCCGCGGCCTGATCGGGGGTCGCCACCGGCACTGGCCGAACCGGCATACCGCCGTCCTCGCGACCGGCGGCGTCCCGCGCGCAGGGACCCCCGACCCTGCCCCGATGCCGCCCTACCCCGCGCCGATGCCGATGCCCGTATCGAGGGGCGTGCGGGGCGGCGGGGCGACCGGTCGGGGTTGCATCCCGCTCGCGTGCGGCCGTGTCGGGTTCAGTCCCCGCCGGGTTCAGTCCCGCCGGGTGCGGTGTCGAGCGGGGCGTGTGGATCGCGGTGGTCGGGTTCGGACAGGACGAGGGCGAGCAGGCCGGGGAAGGCGGCGTCGAACTCGGGGCGGCGCAGCCGGTTGAACCGCCGCGAGCCGACGTCACGCTGCTCGAGCAGGCCGGTGGCGCGCAGCACGGTGAAATGGTGGCTCAGCGTCGCGGGGCTCACGGTGACGGGGAACTGCCCGCAGGGCAGCGTCCAGTCCGGGACGGCGGCCAGCGCCCGCACGAGACGGCGGCGCACCGGGTCACCGAGCGCGTCGAGGGCCTCCTGCAGGCCGACACCCACCGGATCGCGGTGGGTGAGGTTCTTCGCCCGCGCCGAGGCGCTCACAGGTACGCCCGCGCGGCGATCGGCACACCCGGGCGGAGCGGGCCGTGCTCGCCCGCCCGCGTGCCCCGCCTGGCATCGCCCGCTGCCACCACGGCGTCCTCGGCGGCACTGACGGCCGCGGCGCCCCCGTGGGCGCCACCGTCGGCGTCCAGGACGGCGCAGGCGTCGGCGAGCAGGTCCAGCGACAGGCCGAGCGCGCCCGCGAGCGCGGCGACGGTGAAGAACGCCGGGGTGGCGATCCGGCCGGCCTCGATCTTGCGCAGCGTCTCCGCGGACAGGCCGGCGGCGGCGGCGATCTCGACCATGCTGCGCTGCCCGCGCGCCTCGCGCAGCAGCGCCCCGAACCGCTCGCCGCGCTCCCGCTCGGCCCTGGTCAACGCGGTGCGCACCATGGACCCTATAGTAATACCGGTATTTCTATTGGCGCCGCCGGTGGGTCGCTGGGCCCACCGGCGGCGCCACCACGACGGGAAGGACCCCCGGGTCATGGTCGAACTGAAGACGGCCGCCGCGATCGAGGCGATGGCCGGCGCCGGCGCCGTCGTCGCCCGCGCCCTGGCCGCGGCCCGCGCCGCCGCCGCCGTCGGGGTGCGCACCCGCGACCTCGACGAGGCCGCCGCCGCGGTCATCGCCGACGCCGGCGCCACGCCGGCGTTCCTGCACTACCAGCCCGGCTTCGCCCCCACCCCCTTCCCGGCGGTGATCTGCGCGTCGGTCAACGACGTCGTCGTCCACGGCATCCCCGGCAGCACCCGCCTCGCCGACGGCGACCTGGTCAGCATCGACTGCGGGGCGATCCTTGAGGGCTGGGTCGGCGACGCGGCGATCAGCTTCACCGTCGGCACCCCCCGCCCGGGTGACCAGGCGCTCATCGACACCACCGCCGAGGCGCTCGCCGCCGGTGTCGCCGCCGCCAGGCCCGGCGGGCGCCTCGGGGACATCGCCGCCGCCATCGGCGGGGTCGGGCGCGGCGCCGGCTACGGCATCCTGCGCGACTTCGGCGGCCACGGCATCGGCCGGCGCATGCACGAGGACCCCTCCGTCCCCAACGACGGACGCCCCGGCCGGGGCATGCGCCTGCAGCCCGGCCTCGTCCTCGCCCTGGAACCGATGTTCTGCGCCGGTGGGCGCGACACCTACCGCACCGCCCCCGACGGCTGGGCCCTGCACACCACCGACGGTTCCCGCGCCGCCCACGTCGAGCACACCGTCGCCATCACCGCCGACGGCCCCCGCCTGCTCACCGTCGCCTGAGCCACACGCCGCCCACCATGGCCCTCGCCGCGCTGGTTCAGGCCGGTTTGCGGGCTTCGATGAGGTAGCGGGTGGCCCGCGCGGTGAACGGTCCGTGGGCGCGGATGTGCTGATGCAGGTCGCGTAGCCGGGGCCGGTAGGCCTCGACGGTGAAGCCGGGGACCATCCACACGACCGTGCGCAGGAAGTAGACGACGGCGCCGACATCGTGGAACTCGGTGCGCAGCCACTCGCTACGCAGGTCGACGACGTCGAGGCCGGCCGCCTGCGCGGCGGCGCGCGCCCGGTCGGGATGGCGCCGCGCACGTACCCGCGCGGGCTGCGGGCCGAGGAAGTACTCGACGAGCTCGAACACACTCGCCGGGCCGACCTGCTGGGAGAAGTAGGTGCCGCCCGGCGCGAGCACCCGGCTGATCTCCGGCCAGCAGGTCGCCACCGGATGACGGCTGACGACGAGATCGAAGGTGTTCGCGGTGAACGGCAGCGACGTCCCCGCGTCCGCGGCGATGACCGTCACCCCGCGGGGCCGCAGTCGCGCGGCCGCGCGGGTGAGACTGGGCGGCCAGGACTCGGTCGCCACCGTGCGGGTCGCCGCGAGCCGCGGCACGCCGGCGAGGACCGCGCCGTTGCCGGTCTCGATGTCGAGGGCGATCCCGGCCCGGGCCAGACGCGCGCCCATCGCCCGCGCGTACCCCCACGACGGCCGCTGCTCGCTGGCCCGCCCCGCCAGCCAGGAGAAGTCCCAGTCGTCGACCGGTGCCGCCGCGGCCTCGTCGATCAACGTATCGCCGTCGTCCGACCGGTCCACCATGTCGGGATCGTGCCACGGTTGACCTCCCGCCCGCGGGGGCTTGTGCCCCCGATACGACCGCAGGTCACGTCTGGTGCCCAGGCGATGCGACACTTGGGACGAGGACGGTCTCCTGTCCTACGCCCTCTCCGGTGGCCCCTGACCCGCCCCGTGCGCGGGCGGGGGATGGCGGGCGATGGCGAGGGTGGCGCGGGGGCTGGTCCGCTTGGGCAGCACGAG
>NZ_FZMO01000268.1 GCF_900197875.1 Frankia canadensis
CCTCGCGGAACTCCGGGGAGAATTTCCTGCGACGTTCAGCCATGTGGCACACACTCCATTCCGTGTACAGTCTATTAGATCGACTGCCCGGAATTCTCGGGGCGCCTCAAAGGTCGGCCAGGCGGACGGACTGGTTGTTCAACTGGCGTGCGAGGTCGGGCGGCTGGTCAGTGTTGCGGCGTAGCTGGTCGATGGTGAGGCCGGTGAGGGTGGCGGCGGTGTCGGTGAGGCGCAGGGAGAAGTTGGGGAAGGCGTCCAGAATCGCGGTCAGGTCATGCAGGGGGAGCTGGGTGACGGCGGAGCTGATCGGTGGCTGAGTGAGGAGGCCGGCGAGGAGGGCGGGAACGCCGTTCTGGTGGGCGGCGGCGCGAGCGAGGACGATGAGCGCCTGAGTCAGCTGGCGGGGGCGCGCGGTGGCGAGAACGTCGGTGGCGAGCTGGGGGTAGGGGTCGCTGCCGGCGGTGAGCGTGTGGCTGACGAGATGTTCGGCGATGCGGTCCGGTTGCAGGGCTCCCCAGTAGCGGTCGTCGGCTGCCGGGTAGAGGTGGTGCAGCCACTCGGCGAGGGTGAGTCGCGAGGCGGGTGGCTCCTCGCGGAGGTCGGCGAGCCGGCCGACGGTGTCCACCGCCTCGGCGCGGTCCGCGGCGCCGCACAGGGCGGCGGTGACGACGGCCCAGCGCAGCAGGACATCCGGAAAGCGGGGTGCCAGGCCGCGGGCGGTGGCGCTGGCCGTCCAGTAGCGCTGCTCGTGGCCGAGCAGCACATCCGCGACATCGTCGCCGGCGCTGGCCTCGACGGGCCGGGGGCCGGCCTGCAGCAGAGCGGTCAGTGCGGCCATCTGCAGGGTGAGAGCCAGGGCGTACCGGTTGGCGTCCAGATCGCGAGGGGCGGGAAGCCTGCGGGCGATGGTCGGCCAGTCGGCGGTGGAGTCCGTTCGTGCCCAGACGGTGGCCAGGTCGATCGCGGCATGGTGGAAGGCGTCGGCGCGGGTGCCGTCCGGCTGCAGGGGCGGCAGAGGTCGGGGTTCGACGGTGGCGCACAGGTCCGGGAACTGCGAGCGGAGCTGGGCCCACCAACCGCTGTCCCTCGACGCGGAGCGGGCCAGCAGCAGCGCCCGCACGGGCGCCGCGGTCCGCTGCCGCAGGATCCGGAGCAGGGCGTGCGTCTGGTCGTGGCGGGTGTCGGCGTAGTCGACGACGATCAGCACGGGCGTGTTGGTGTCAGCCAGGATGGTGATCTGGTCGGTGGTGGCGTCGGCGGCGAGGAAGCCGGCGACCCAGCCAGCGGCGGCCAGATCCGCGCAGACCTGCTCGGCGAGGCGGGTCTTGCCCTGGCCGCCCGGTCCGGTCAGCGCCTGCACCTTGGCAGTGGTGCCCGGGACCCTGGTGGCCGGCTCGGTCGAGGGCACGCACCAGGAGGTGAGGGCGCGGCGTTCGTCGTGGCGGCCGTAGAAGCCGACGACCGCGCGCAGGGGGTGCAGCAGCAGGGCGGGGGAGTCGCCCCAGTCGTCGATCGTCTCCGTGAACAGGCGGTGCAGCTCCACCGACTCCAGCGCCAGCGGCCGCCCGCCGGTCAGCGCGTCGCGGAACGCGGCGTCGGCGGCGAGGACCCGCAGCGGGGTCGCGCGCAGGCGACGCTCCCCGAAACCGCCGGTGCGCAGGGTGAGGATGCCGAGGAGCAGCCCGTCCGCGAACAGGCCCGCACCCGACATACCCGACCAGGGCGATGACTGGCCCGAGCGGGGCGGCGGTTCCGCGGGGAATTCGCGGATCAGCACGTCGTAGCGCCGACCCTGCTCATCCACCCCCGGGTTGACAGGGCCGGTCGCATGGTCCCGGACCCGCTCCTCGCCGTCCTTCAGGCTGCGGGGGAAGCCCTGTGCCTCGCAGTCCACCTGGCCGGCCAGGCCAGTCAGCCGGCTGAACCGCACCGGCGGCAGCGCGGGCGGCTCCCATCCGTCGCCCTCGGCGCCGACGCGGAGAACCGCGACATCCATCGCGTCGGACAGGTCGGCCCAGGAGACCGTCGCGGGCCACCAGCGGGCCGAGCCGGACAGCCGCACCTCCAGCGGGCCCAGCACCCGGCCGCCCGGCTCCGCGATCACATGGGCCGCGGTGAGGACCAGCCGGTCCGACACGAGCACGCCGGAGCCGACCGACACCTCCTCGTCGGACAGCCGCGCCCGGACGGCGACGACCCGCCCGGACGGCACCCCCGCCCCCATCGCCGGACCCCGACGACTCAGCCGCGTTCCCGATCCCGGATGCGGGCCGGACCGCCGGTGGCACCATCCTGCGGCTTCAGTACCAGCTTGAGCCGGTGCGTGGACGCGGCGGACACTCCGCCTTTGCCGCCGAGGGTGACCACCCCGAACCGCACCCCGGCCTCGCCGGCGCCGTCCCGGCGAACCTCGAGCGCGAACTCCAGCTCGACGGGCTCGACCTCGAACCGGAACCGCGGATGATCCCCCGCCGCGTCCGCCGCCGCCTCCAGCTCGGCCCGCAGCGCCCCGACCGCCTCAGCCAGCCCGACCCACGGCTCATCCGTCACGACATCCCCGATCACCGAAACAGGTGACCGAATGCTCGCACATCACCACAACAAGCCAGTCGACAACCCCGAACGGAGTCAGGGTGACGCTCCGATCGGATAGGACGACAGCTGGCCACAGGATGTGGCTCGCGTCGCCGTGCGATGGCCTCCTACCTGCGCGTGGTTCGTCCGAGATGTGGCTTACGTGACCGGCTGGCGGCCGGTGCTGATCATGGCCGCTCCGGGTGACGGTGGCTGGGGGTGCGGCCGCCGGCCGAGGGGACGGGACCTGGAGATCACAACTCCGCACCTGAGCTAGCCGAAGACCTCGATGGGGCAGGAGGCCGCGCCGCTGCGGGCGATGCGGGCGTCGCTGGTGATCAGGGGTAGGCCGAGCGCCTCGGCGAGCGCGACGTACTGCGCGTCGTACGCGCTGAGGTTGTGGTGCAGCTCGCCGACCCGCCGCCACAGTGCGAAGGTCTCGTGCCGTTCGAGCGGTAGCACCTGGTAGTCGGTGATGGCTCTGGTGGTTTCCCGCTCGGTCAGCCGGCGGCCTCGGCGCATCCCGTACAGGGCCGAGAGGACCTCGTAGTCGAGCAGGCTCGGCGCCGCGAGCGAGATCAACCCGGCGAGTCGGCGCCGGACGGCGGCACCGGCATCGCCGTGGTCCGTCAGGGTCCTCACCAGAGCCGAGCAGTCGATCACCGCCGCGTCGCGGTTCAACGGCTCGCCCGGCCCTCGTCGATCGCCGCGAGGATGTCCGACGTGGCGACCTCGGACGCGGTCGTGGCGTCAAGACGGGCCATCATGCTCGCCAACGTGGGCGTGCGTGCCTCCCGCGTCACCAGGTCGAGGAGGTACGCCTGCAGGCTGCGTCCACCCTCCGCGGCCTTGGCCTTCAGCGCTTCGAGGGTCGCCTCGGGCACGTCCCGGATGGTGATCGCCGTCATGGTCGCACCCTAGCCCGTGTGCCTGCGTTATGCAGGCACACGTCGAGGTTCGCTGATGCGGGGAACGGCGGCACCGTGTCGCGAACCCCGGGTTCCCTGTCCGCTTTGCCCCGGAATTCGCGACACAGACTGCCGTAACGCTGCCATGACCCGCCTCGCGGCGAGGATCGCGACGTTGGCAACGCAGGGGATGCGATCTCTGCGGCGCCGTGATGGACCGGTTGTGATCGCCCGCGACATGAACGCCGACGTGACGTACGATTTCCTGTACAAGTGGCCGAGAGCTCGGGAGGCTCGATGAGGACGATGACGTACTCGGAGTCGCGCGCACGTTACGCCGAGACGCTCGACCGCGTGGTGCAGGACCGGGAGGAAGTCGTGATCACGCGAGCTGGCCACGAGCCCGTGGTCATCGTCTCCCTCGACGACTACCAGTCGCTCAAGGAGACGGCCTACCTACTCCGCAGCCCGGAGAACGCGCGGCGCCTGCTCACCGCCATCGACCGGCTTGAGAGCGGTGGCGGAACCGTGCGGGATCTGGTGGAATGAAGATCGTCTGGGACGAGAACGCCTGGGATGACTATGTGTGGTGGCAGGGGCAGGACCGTAAGATCCTTCGCCGCATCAACGCTCTGATCCAGGACATCGCCCGGAACGGCAACGAGGGAATCGGTAAGCCGGAGCCCCTGAAACACGGGTTCCAGGGGTACTGGTCTCGCCGCATCAACGACGAGCATCGTCTTGTCTACCGGACGACCGGAGACGAGATTCGGGTCGCCCAGTGCCGATATCACTATGGCCGGTAGTTCGCGTGCCCGGACCTGCCCAGCGGGATTCGACCCTCGGCCAGCGTGGTGGTTCACCGCGCCCGCCGTGGGCGCTGCTGGGGGAGGGACCGAAGTGAGGGCCAGCGGGTTCTGAGGGCGTCGTGCATGGCCGCGGTGAGCTGGCGCAGTCCGTCGTGCCCGCCCTCGTGCACGGTCAGGTGGTGGACGACCGCGAGGCGGTGGGCGAGGCGCTGGCGGGCGGTCGCCGTGCCCCAGCGCCAGTCGCGGTGCGGGATCGTGGCGAGGTGGTCGCGGGTCCCGCGGTGCGCAAGCTGTACGAGGGAGTCGCCGCGTAGCAGCCAGCCGGCGCAGGCGTCGGTCAGATCGTCCGGGACGTCGGTTCTGGTGTGGTGGTGCCAGGTAGCGCGGTAGGCGGCCTCGGCCTCGGCCAGTAGTCGGGGCGGCGGAGCGGTGGCGCACCAGCAGGTCGGGAATCCGATGCGCAGGTAGGCGAGCTCGACGAGGCCGTTGCCGAGGGACGCCTGCTCGAAGTCGATGAACCGGATGCCGTCACTCGTGTGCAGATCGTTGCCCGGGCAGGGATCGCCGTGCAGCAGGGCCAGGCCCGGGGTGTTGGTCAGGCGTGGAGCGTCGGCCAGCCCTGGCGGGCGGGTCAGCCGTTCGACCAGGCCGTACAGGTCGGCGCGCGTCCCCGCTGGCGGGGTGACACCGAGAGCATCGGCGAGGGCGACGAAGGCGTCGACGTCGGGCTCGGTCGGTCCGGACCAGGCCGGGAGCGCACCCGGATCCGCCGCCCTGGCGCAGGAGTGGAGCCGTGCCAGCGCCTCGGCGTAGCCGACCACCCAGTCCTCGCCGGGTCGTCCGGGCTGCACGTGTTCGACGATGAGGAGGCGCCGGGCCGGGTCGGTGCCGAGGAGTCTGGGCGCCACCGGCGGGGTGACCTGGGACGCGAGTCTCAGCGCGGCCACCTCGCGGGCGTACCGCTCGGCTGCCCGCGGCGCGTCGACGAACTGCTTGACCACGGCACGCCCGCCGACACCGGCCAGCTCCACCCGCCACACCCGCGACCGCGGGCTGCTGCGTAGACGACGCACCCGCCGAGGCGCCCCCAGATCAGCCCGCAACTCCTCCCGCACAGGCGGCCGCGACCACATGACCACTAGAATGGAATATCCGCCGGTAGCACGACGGCCCTGCGGGCGAGCACCGCTTCGGCGAAGATGTCGGGTGGCCGGTAGTGATGCCCCTCGACGTAGTGGAACACCAGGTTAGGCGCGAGCAACAGTTCCCCGCCGGCGCCGACCACGCCGATCTCGGCGCCGACCACGCCGATCTCGGCGCTGCCGAGCCGGGCTTCTTCGCCCCCTCGATGGGCGATGCAGATGGGGGCTGTCATCGTGGCGTGTGGTAGCAGGCAGTTGTGGAATCCCCGGATCGTGGCCGGCTGCACCAGGTGCCTGCCGGACCGCTGCTCGGTCACAACCTCCTGCGGCTGACCCCGGCCGAGCAGCAGACCCGGCGATGAGCGACGCGGCGAGGACCTGCCCGCGGCTCGACCTCTCAGCCACGCTGACCTACGTTGACCACTCCGGCCGCGATCTGCCCGCGCGCCGGAGTTCCGAGTGAAGGAGCCCCATGGAGGGAATCGACCCCGCGGTGCCGCCGAGCGGCACGGGCTGCGCCGACTGCGAAGCCATGAACCCGCCCAGCTGGTGGTTCCACCTGCGGCGGTGCGCCGAGTGCGGACGCGTCGGCTGCTGCGACTCCTCGCCCAACCAGCACGCCAGTGGGCACGCCGCGGCCACCGGTCACCGGTTCGTGCGCAGCTTCGAGCCGGGCGAGAAGTGGTTCTGGGACTACGGCGAGCAGGTCATGTACGAAAGCGGCCCCGCGCTCGCCGCTCCCGAGCACCGTCCGCTGAGCCAGGGCGTGCCGGGCCCGGCCGCGCGGGTGCCCGGTGACTGGGCCGAGCACCTGCACCGGTGACCGGTCAGGCGTCGATGTCCGCGGCCGCGGCGAGCACGCTGCCGAGCAAGCCCGGAAAGCGGGCATCGAGGTCGTCTCGCCGCAGCTGGACGGCGTGCTCCCGGCCCCGCACCCGCGTCGAGGTGACCCCTGCTTCGCGCAACGTCCTGAAGCGGTGCGACAGCGTGGACTTGTGGAGGTCCAGCTCGTACTCCTGCACGGAACAGGGGTGGTAGCGGTCGTCGGCCAGGGTGCGCAGGATCCGCAGCCGCACCGGATCGGCCAGCGCCTTCAGCACCGAGACGAAGTCGATCCGGTCCTGCTCGGGCTCCGGGAAAGCGCGCAAGCGCAGGACTACGACGCCCTGTTCGTGCCGGGTGGCCTCGCCCCCGGCGAGTTGCGCAGGAACGAGGCGGCGCTGGACTTCGTCCGTGAATCCGCGGCAACCGGTCGGCCGGTGGCCGCGCTGTGCCACGGACCCCAGGTGCTCATCAGCGCCGGGCTGGCCGAAGGCCGCCGCATGACGTCCTGGCGGGACGTCGCCCCCGAGATACGCGCCGCCGGCGCCACCTACGTCGACGAGCCGACCGTGGAGGACGGACAGTTCATCACCGCCCGTAAACCGGGGGACATGCCGGTGCAGATGCACCACCTTCTCGAGGTGCTCGACGAGCGTCGTGAACACTGCCCCGGTTCCAGCCGGAGGCGATCGAGGCGAACCTGCGGGTCGTCGACCAGGTGAGGCGGATCGTCGCGGCCAAGGAGGCCACGCCCGCCCAGGTCGCGCTCGCGTGGGTTCAGGCCCAGGGCGCGGTCGCGATCCCCGGCACCCGGCACCGCTCGCGCCTCGACGAGAACGCCGCGGCCGTCGACCTGGTGCTGACCGCGGACCACCTCACCGCCCTCCGGCGCGCGGTGATCGAAACCGGGGTCGCCGGTGAACGGGACACCGAGGCCGGCTTGGCCCGGATGCACGCGTGATCGGCACAGTGTCCGCCCTGCCGGCTCAGACGTCGGCCGGCTCGTCGAGCACGGTCAACCCTTCGGCGGCCAACGATGCGATCTGCAGCTCCTGCGGAGTGAGCTCGTCCCGACCTCCGATCCTTGGGGAGACGGTGGCGGGCGTGCCGCCGGCGGCGGTGAGCTCAGCGTCCGCCCGCGCCGCCCAGCCCCGCCCCCCGGCATCCTCGAAAGCCGCACTCGCCGCGGCGAGGTGGTGGCGGGCTGCGGTGATCCGCCCGGGCAGCGGCCTCGGCCAGCATCGTCTTGCCGATCCCCGCCTCACCGGCGATGATGACGGCCTGCCCCGTGGCCGTCATCATGTCGATCAGATGAGTCAGCACCGACATTTCCGACGAGCGGCCGATCAGGAGACGTCATCCGTTCTTCCCAGCTGTCCCGCATGAGGACAAAGTCGGCGCCGCCGGCTGTTGGGGCAGGCCACGACACGTCAGCACCACACCACTCCGGAATTCGGCGCCACGAGAGAAAGAACATCGATGACTGAGCCCAAGCCCGTCCTCGAACCGGTCGCCCAGGCCTTCGCCGACGCGAACTCCACGCCCCCGTTCCTATACCAGATCTCCCCGGAAGAGGGCCGCAAGATCGTCGACAGCGTGCAGGCCAATCCCGGCCAGGTGCCCGACGCCGACATCTCCGACCTGACGATCACCGGCGGCCCGACCGGCACTGTGCCGATCCGGATCGTCCGCCCGGCCGGCGCGACCGGTGACCTGCCCGTCATCCTTTATGTTCACGGCCTCGGCTGGGTCTTCGGCGGGCCGCAGACCCACGACCGGCTGATCCGCGAACTCGCGACCGGGACCGGGGCGGCCGTGGTGTTCCCGGACTACAGCCTCTCGCCCGAGGCGAAGTACCCGACCGCGATCGAGCAGATCTACGCCGCGGCGGAATGGATCCACACCCACGGTGCCACGCAGAGCCTGGACGCCAGCCGGGTCGCCGTCGCGGGCGACTCGGTGGGCGGCAACATGGCCACAGTCACCACGATCCTGGCCAAGCAGCGCGGTGGCATCTCCTTCGCCGGCCAACTGTTGTTCTACCCGGTGACCGACGCAAGCTTCGACACCGGCTCCTACCACCAGTTCGAGACCGGCTATTTCCTCGCCCGCGAGGGCATGCAGTGGTTCTGGGACCAGTACACCACCGACCCGGCGCAGCGCGCCGAGATCACCGCATCGCCGCTGCGGGCGACGACCGACGATCTGGCGGGCCTTCCCGAGGCGTTCGTCATCGTCGGCGAGGCCGACGTGCTGCGCGACGAGGGTGAGGCGTACGCGGCCAAGCTGCGCGAGGCCGGTGTGCCGGTCACCGCGGTGCGTTACCAGGGCATCGTGCATGACTTCGTCGGGCTCAACCCGTTGCGTGGCAGCCGTGCCGCGCAAGCGGCGATCACGCAAGGCATCGGCTTCCTCGCCGGCGTACTCGGCACCGCCTGAGGGGCGCCGGTTACAGGCTTGGGCCGTTCCGCGGGCTCACACCTGTAACCAGCCGCTTGCCTGGCCGTCCCGCGTCGAGGTCGATGACGATCACGGGTTTGCGCGACCTCGGCCTTCGACACGGGTCAGCACCTCGACACAGCGCCGCGGACAGCTGCTCTCGAGCCTCGGGCACACGTCGTTCCCGGCGCAGCCACCGGCCGTAAGCCAGTTGGGTCCGTGCCTGTTCCAGTACTGCCAGCCCATCGCGTCCCCGCTCGAGCGACGCTTCAAAATGGATGGCGACCTGGTTGCCTTCGGCGAGCAATGCTCAGCATCGCTGCACCAGCATGTCCAGATCTGGTGACCTCAACCAGGTGGCATCGCGTTCGGCTCCCTCGAGCATTCGTCGCGCCGATGCGACCTTGCCCGAGCCGACTGAGGCGCCCGCTTGCGCTATCGTCGAGCAGGCAGCAGGCGCTGGGACGAGAGCACAGAGGAGGGTCGCATCCTCATGCACGAGATCGCACCGGAGTCGCCGTTCGCCTTGCTCTCGGACGACGAAACCCGCGCCTGGTACGCGTACATGAAGGTGCACTTGCGGTTACGGTACGAGATGAATCGTCAGCTGCGGGCCGAGCATGGGCTCTCCCTCGCCGATTTCGACGTTCTCGTGGCCTTGATCAGCGACGAGCACGCGACTCTCTCGGTTTCCGATCTGGCCATCCGCATCGGGTGGGAGCGCAGCCGAGTCAGTCACCACATCCGCCGCATGGCCGACCGGGGCCTGGTCGAGAACACAGTCAGCGAGACCGACAAGCGGGTCACCGTGGTGTCGCTGACATCTGCAGGGCGCGGCACGCTCGCCGCGGCGTCTTCCAGTCACGTCGAGCTCGTGCGGACGATGTTCCTCGAACCGCTCGACAGTCGGCGAACCCGGCAACTCGCCGAGTTGTTCGAGCAGATCTACGACAACCTCATTGCACACGGCACATTGCCGCGCCCCGCCGACCACCCATGATCCACGTTGCGGTTGTCCCCGTCATCGTTGCCGTGCAAGAAACTCCGGCAGCCGCATCACCGATGGCCGCAACCGGGCGGTGGTGCCGAAGTCCGCGGCGTACGACGGTGGCTTGCCGAACCACTCGTACATGGCTCTCTGATCATCGTCCTCGATCTCATCTATCCGGTCCGCCTCGAACCGCGTCGGCACACCGGACTCGGCCTGCAATGCCTCAGCGATCTCCTCGGCGGTGAGCTCGTCTCCGCCGATCTCCAGGCTTCCGTGGGGAATCTTCCCTGCGTCCATGACAGCCGTCGCGCAGATCTCCCCGATGTCCTCGACCGCGATCATCTGCAACGGGACACCGGGGAGCAACGGATACCGAAACACCCGTTGCCGGTCGTCGCCGGAGACCGGAGACCAGTTGATCAGGTTGTCCATGAAGAACACCGGCCTGATCACCGTCAGATTCACTCTCGAGCCACGCGAAGCGACGTCCCGCAGGTCGGTTCGCACCGTCACCGCGCTGCCACGCTCGATCACGGGGTGATGATCGTGTAGACCTTCGCGATGAGCCCGTTCTCGACGAGGCAGATGTCCATGCCTCTCGCGGCCGGCGCCTGCCCTTCGGGTCCGAAGTGCCAGGCCAGGAAGCCGAGATCGTGGTTGACGAAGATGGGTCCGCCTTCGGTGAACGCAAAACCGGGTGCTTCGTCGAGCAGCCTCTGCGCCTTGGCGTTCAGGGCTTCGCGCCCCACGACGACCTCTTCCGGGTCGGCGAAGACGACGTCTTCGGTGTAGGTGCGCTCGACCGCTGCGGCGCGCAGCAGCGGGTCGCGCTCGCCGAAGACTTCGTGCAGGTTCGCCTTCATCAGCGACTCGATCTCGTCGGACATGGTTCTCCCATTCTCGTCTTACGTGAAGTGTCATCTAATCGTGATAGGCGGTCAAGGCCAAGCCCCGGTCGTCGCGGACCTCGACGGGCCGGCCGAAGGGCAAGCAGCCCGGCATGGCGGGGACGACCCGCGCGATGGTCGATGACCCGGACGGGATCCGCACGGCCGACCCGTCGCTATGCGGGGACTGCGGATTCCCGCTGGCCGGGGCGCCGCGGGCCACGACGCGGCGCCACCAGATCGTCGAACCGCCGCCTCCGCTGCACGCGTGGTGCGGTGCTCACACGTTGCGTGACCTGCGGTCCATCCACGACGGCGACCCCGACGGGCAGCTGTGGGCCGAGGCGATGGCGACGACGCTGCTCGACGCCCACCACGCCGCGTGCGACGCCCGCGACACCGCGCAGAACGCACTCGCGCCCGAGGCCGTCGCCTTCATCCGCAACCACTATCGCGACGCGCTCGCCCGCGGTGAGACCGACAACCACGGCGACCTGTCCTCGCTCGCCCACGACGCCCGCACGCTGATCCGCCGGATGCGCCGCGAGGAGGACATGATCCTCCGGTTCGTCGTCGACCCGACCGTGCCGTTTTCTAACAACCAAGCGGAGCGCGCCGTCAGGCCGGTCAAGGTTCAGCAACGAACCTCCGGTGGGTGCTGGCGGACCCTGGCCGGCCTCGTCGACTTCGCCGTCGTGCAGTCCTATCTATCGACCGCCGCCAATGGGGCCTGAACACCCGCGACGTCCTCGAACGCCTCTTCGCAACTGGTCTCTGGCTACCGCCCACTACTTTCCAGGTGGTTAAGCCGGACGCGCGGGCCTCGACGAAACAACGGGCGCGACCACTAGAGCGGAATATCCGCCGGTAGGACGAGGGCCCTGCGGGCGAGCACCGCTTCGATGAAGATGTCGGGTGGTCGGTAGTGGTGTCCCTCGACGTAGTGGAACACCAGGTTCGGCGCGAGCAACAGTTCCCCGCCGGCGCCGACCACACCGATCTCGGCGCTGCCGAGCCGTGCTTCTTCGCCCCCTCGATGGGCGATGCAGATGGGGGCTGTCATCGTGGCGTGTGGTAGCAGGCAGTTGTGGAATCCCCGGGTACGGATGATGGAGTGGTGGGCGCAGAGATAGAACAGGGCGTCGAGGAAGGCGCCGTCGGGAAGTGCGGTCGGGAATTCGTGCTCGGGCGCCAGCCAGCCGACCGTGAGCGCCGGAGTCCCAGGCGGCGGCCAGCCCTTGATCCTGCATATCGCATCGAATCGCGGGTGTGTTGCGAGATCCTGCAGGTATGGCATTGAAGAGCCTTTAGCGTCGTCCCTACGAGTCGACGGCCACGGGAACGGACACGCTGGCGGCGGACGCGCCCGTGGCCGCTGGGGCGCCGGATGCCAGCCCAGTCGCCGGGCAGAGCGAATTTCGCAGCAGCTATGGTTCGCCCTGGTAATTGACAGGGCGAACGTATCCCGGTGAGGCTAGAGTAGAAAGTTCGTCGGTAGGACGACGGTCCTGCCGGCAAGTACCGCTTCGATGAAGATGTCGGGTGGCTGGTAGTGGTGTTCTTCGACGTAATGAAAAACCAGGTTCGGTGCGAAGAGCAGTTTTCCATCGGCGGCGACCACGCTGATCTCAGCGCTGCCGAGCCACGCTTCTTCGCCGCCGCGACGGGCGGGGTAGGGGGCGGCTGGCTTAGCGGTGTGCGGCAGCGCACAGCTGTGGAAGCCCCTGGTGCGCAGGATCGAGTGGTGGGCGCAGAGATAGAAGAGGGAATCGAGGAAAGAACTCTCGGGAAAGGCGGTCGGGAAGTTGTGCTCGGGTGCCAGCCAGCCGACCGTGAGCGCCGAAGTGCCGGGCGGTGGCCAGCCAAAGTTCCTCGACATGTCTTCAAGATTCGGGTATGGAGTGAGATCCGGCAGGTATGGCACTGAATAGCCTTCCATGTCGTTTCCTCTGGTGTCCCTGGCGGGCGGTGCTGGTCTCTCCCCTTCGATGTTCCCTACCAGTCCTCGACAACTCGGCAGGCAGCCCAGTGCCAATCACCCATATTTGGTTCCAGGAGTTCGGATAGCCGTGTCGACCTGTCCACCGTTCTGGAGGTGGGGGCTATGTGGAGGTCCGGGCCAGGTATGAGCGAATAATCGGGAATACTGCTGCCGGCGGGGTAGACGAACTTTTCATAGTGGTTTATGCCCGCCCCCTCAAAGTATTTCATGGTCGCAATATCATTTGTCTCGATGGCATATCCGAGCTGATCGGATATCGGCATACCATGTCGAATGTACATCGTCAGGCTGGTGCCTTCGGGGATGGTGACGGTCGAGGGATCGCCGGGCCGGATCGCCCCGTGGCCGGCGAACACGGGCCGAGGCGGTGCCGGGAGTAGATCAATCCCTTCTGTGGCAGGCGGGGTGACGTGGTCGATCCCGAGACCACCCTGCGTGAAAGGCGCCCGGTGGGCGAAGGCGCGGCCGCCGGCGCCGGCGAGGCCGCCCGTGGCGCTGCTGATGGTCAGCTCGGTGAGGTTGACGTGGCCGGGGTGGGCGAGTTGTTGGGCGGCGAGGTCCTCGGCGCCGCCGGCTGCCGCGCCCGAGCCGGCAGCGGCGAGATAGGAACCACCGGCGGACAGCAGTCGGGTGGTGCCCTGGCCGACGCCGCCGCCGACCGCTCCGGCGATGCCGCCAATGGCCACGGCGCGGGGATCGAAGTGGCCCGTGACCAGGCCGATGCCGCCGGACGTGGCGGCCCCGACGAGAATGCCGGCGCCGATGGCTTGGCCGCCGGGCACGAAACACAGACCGACGCCGGTGGCGACGACCCCCACAGCGGCCAACGAACCCCAGGGGTCCTCCCGGATGTTCGTCCAGGCCTTCTCGAAGACACCGGCGCGCTGCTGGGAGAGGTAGTCCTGGTATTGACTGTCGGTGAGTGGGCGCTGGCCGGTGGGATCGAGGAAGCCGACCGGATTGTTCCAGGCGTACTGATACGGGTTGGCGGCGCCGGGCATGCCGGGTACGTGCGGAAGCGGATCTGTCGACAGGAACGAACGGGTCGCCGGGTCCAGGACGCGTTCGCGTTGCCAGACGAGACCGTTCACCGCGAGCTCGCCCCGAAACCCGATCGTCGCACCCTGCTCGGTGGCCGGATCGGTGGCCGGCGTGGTCTCGCCCCAGGGGTCATGGGGACCCTGGGCGCCAGGTGGCTGTGTCTCCGGCGTGACCCATCGATCGCCGAGTCGGCGGGCGTGGCCCGGCCCGGCGAGGGAGTCCCACAGCACGGGGGTGCCGCCCACGGCGATCGGAGCGCCACCAGCGTCGGTGACGAGCCGGGTCGTGCTGGCGCCGGTGCGATGGACAGCGTCCAGACGCCCGAGGTCGTCCCAGTCGTAGCTGACGGTGCGGCCGTCGCTGCGCCGTTCGGTGCGGCGGCGGCCGGCCGCGTCGTAGGTGTAGACGGTACGGATCCGCTTTTCACCCTCGGCGGTGTCGAGGGTCTCGGTCAGTTGGCCGGCGGCGTCGTAGTGGGCCTGTCTGGTCTGGGTCGTCGTCGTGCCACCAGCCCGAGACCGTTCTTCGGTGATCAGGCGCCCGCCGAGGTCCCAGCGGTAGCGGTGTTGACCCCAGGGGCCGTCAGCCTGGATGAGCTGCCCGGCCGCGTCGTAGGCAAAGCGAACCGGTTGGCCCGCCACGGTGGTTCGGACAAGACGGCCGTCGGCGTCGCGTTCCCCGGCCTGGGTGGCCGCGGTCCGGGAGGGCACGCGCAGCCGGCCCCGGTCCGGGTCGATGACGGCATCAAGATCGCCGTCGGCGGCGTACTGGTAGCGCAGGCCGGGCGCGCCGGGGACTCCCACGGTGGTGACACGGCCGTCAGGATCATGGTCCCAGGCGATGGTTCCGGCGGCGGTGGTGCGACGGGTCAGCCGGCCGACGGAGTCGTAGCGCAGCCGGACATCACGGCCGCCGCCCTCGCGGGCACGGAGGAGACGACCGGCGGGATCGTAGTCGTAGGTGATCTGCGAGGTGTCGGCCGTGAGTGGTCCGCGGCCGGTGATCCGCCCGGCCCGATCTCGCCAGATGCGCGCGCCCGAGCCATCGGCGTGCTGAACGGTGTGGAGCAGGCCGTCGGCATCGCGGCTGATGGTCGTGGTCCGGCCCAGCGGATCGCTGCGGGTCGCCAGCCGGCCGACGGGGTCGTAGCCGAGGCGCGTGGTGCCACCGAGAGGATCGGTCCAGGACGCCAGCCGTCCGCGCAGGTCGTAGTGATAGGAGCTGACGACGCCGCGGGGGTCGGTGATCTCGGTCAGTGCCCCGCGGGCGTCATAGCGGTAGCGGTAGGTGGCGCCGCCGGCCAGGGTGAGCCGGGCTGGCAGGCCGAGTGGGGTGTTCTCGGCGACCACGCGGCCGCCGGACGGGCCGGTGATCGCCGAGACGGCGCCCAGACGGTCGTACTCCCAGCGCATGGTGCGCCCGTCCGGACGGACGAGGGCGCTGAGCCGACCAGCCGCGTCCCATTGGTAGCGCTCGGTGGCACCGGAGGGCAGGCGCGTCTCGGCGAGCCGTCCTGCCCGGTCGTAGCGATAGGTGATGGTCCGCCCGGACGGTGAGGTGATGGCGGCCTGGCGTCCGCCCGGCGTCCAGACGTAGGAGGTCTGGTTACCGGCGGGATCAACGACCCTGACGAGCCGCCCGGCCGCATCATGCTCGTGATGGGTGCGCGCGCCGGTTGGATCGGTCTGGCTGACAAGCCGTCCCACGCGGTCGTAGGTCCGCTGCCAGGTCTGACCGCCCGGCCCAGTGATCGCGACCAGGCGACCGCGTCCGTCGTGTTCATGGCGCCAACCGGCGCCGGCCGCGCTGGTACCGGTGGTCTCGTGACCGTCGGCGTCGTAGCCACGCCGCAAGGTCGCGCCGGCCGGATCGGTGACGGCGACCAGACGGCTCAGGCCGTCGTGGGCGAACGTGAACGCGTTCCCGTCTGGTGCCACGACCTGGCTGGTGTTACCGAACCGGTCGTAGTCGAAGCGCACGGTCGAACCGAGCGGATCGACCACCTCGCTGACACGGCCCGACGGGCCATGGGCCGACTGCCACCGGCTCCCGGCCGCGTCCACGTAGGTCTCGGGACGGCCGGCGGGGGTGTGACCGAACTGGCGCGTCAGCCCGGCGAAACGCTCCAGGATCACCCGGCCGGCCGCGTCGGTCTCCCAGTCCCGAACCTGCCCATCCGGGCCGGTCATCCCGACCAGCCGCCCGGCCCGGTCGTAGCGGAAGGTCGTCTGCCCCCCACCGCGGGTCCAGATGCGGGTGGGCTGGCCGTCGTCGTTCCAGCGCAGGTGACAGGCCACACCGTCCGGATCGACGATGCAGGTCGGCAGGTCGTCGGCGCTGACGGTCAGGCGGGTGACGCCACCGGTGGGATCGACGATCTCGGTCGGGGTGCGAAACGCCGCGGCGTAGGTCCAGCGGGTCTCGTGCCCGCCGGAATCGCTATGCGCCAGCAGACGACCGGCCGCGTCCCAGGTGAAGGATTCGTCGAAATCCTCGGGGCCCGTCCGCCGGATGAGGTTGCCGGCGGTGTCATATTCCATTGCCCAGCGCGCACCAGAACGCTCCTGAACGCCGACCAGCCGGCCGGCCACGTCGAAGCTGCGGCGCGTCACGTGGTCGGCGTCATCGACGACGGCCGTGAGCCGGCCGGCCTGATCGTGCTGGTAGCTGTTGATCGCGCCGCCGGATTCGTCGCTGACGATCGTGCGGTGTCCGCCCGAGTAGCGGAAACGCGTCAGCCGCCCCTCGGGGGAACGCTGGCTGATGACGCGGCCCGCCTCGTCATAGTCGGTCTGGACCAGCTCGACACCGTCGGCATCCACGACTCCGAGCAACAGGCCGGCCCGCGCCCGATAGCTTCGTGTGCCGCTTGGCCCGCCGCTGGCTTCGATCAGGTTCGCCGCATCGTCATAGCGGTAGCGAACCGACCGGCCGTCGCTGGTGCGGACCCCGACGATGAGGTCCCGGCTGGTGTCCCAGTCCAGTGTCAGATAACGGCCCGAACGAAGCTCCGACATCCGGACGAGCCGGTCGTTCTCCCAGGCGAGCACACAGGCGCGGGGACCGGACTCGATCCGGACCGGCCGGCCGGCGGGGTCGTACCACCAGCTCTCTTCGGAAGCCTGCCCGGCGTCGCGCACAAAACGGAAGCCTCCGGCCGCCGCTGCATCCGTCGCCGGCCCCCGGGTCGGCGCCGTTGGCTGGTCAGGTTCGGGCTGGTGTTCGGTGGCGGGCGCGATCTCGTTGGGGCTTCCCTCCGCCGAATCTGAGGGGGCGGCAGCCAGGCAATAAAGGACGGCACCCAGCAACGGCATGGGGGAGGGATCGCCCGCGGTCGGGCGCCGCACCAGCGATTCCGCGCCGTCCGGAGACCGCCACCGCACGACGTCCGCGGTGAGGTCGAGAGCGGTGTCGGCCCAGCAGCTCCAGCCCAGACCAAGAGCACCGCGGTCGGCGAAGGCTCGTGAGTTGTAGGTGCGCCGCCAGCCCAGGCCGGCAGCTCTTCCCGGCATCGGCAGGTCCAGTTCGGACTCGACGAGGTTGCCGTTGGCCGTGCACACCGGGTCCTCGGCGAAGCCGCTGTCCAATGGGCGGCCCCGAATCTCCGGAGCATCCACCGTCAATGCTGTTGACGGCAGGGCGCCCACACCAGCCTTGGCCAGCGCGGCGGCAATCATGGTATCTCTGATCGTGACTATTCCGGCCGCTGTTCCTGGGGAACCGCCGTCCGCCGCGACAAAAGCCCCCTTGACACTGTCGACGAACCGCTCGCGCTCCTGGGCGTCGATCAGGTGGGTGGACATCTTCGCCCACAGGTCCGGATGGTTCAACGTGTACTGCGAGCCGAACGCCGACACCACCGAGTCGTAGCGGCTCTGTACCGCCGAAACCGCGCCTGACAATTCGGTCCGTGCCGCCGCAGCGTCGGTGACGAAGGTCTGCAGGTCGTCCGGGTCGGCCGCGCTGGTGGTCACCGGTCAACCGGCCGAGTAACCAGGAATGATCAGGCGATGCGTCACCGCGGTGCCTCCAGTAGCTCGGGTCAGGATGATCGAAAGCCTGGGCGGTCGACGTCCGGCAACGGTCCACCTTGTACCATAAACCCGCTCTTCGCTACAAAAGTCCAGGTGGGGACACTCGGCGATGAAATTGCCTCGAGGTTGTGGTGCCTCGGCCGATTCCAGGACGGCGCCCGTCAAGCCCGGTTATGGGCAGGGTCGCTGTCACTGGTCGGAGGACGACGAGTCGTTCAGGGAGACGGCTTATCTGCTTCGCAGCCAGGAGAACGCCCAGTGCCTGGTCATCGCCATCGACCGGCTGGAGAATGGCGGCGGAGCTGTGCGGGATCCGGTGGAATGAGTCATCCGGACCGCCGTGCTTCCCCGCCGGTCATCGGCGGGGGAGATGGCGGGTGTGGGTGTAGGGGCGGCGGCCGAAGGCGAGGATCCTGGCGGGGTGAACGGCGTAGACGTGCGCGATGCCCTCGCCGCCGGGATGCCGGAAGGCGCCGTCATGGACGTCGAAGCGCCAACTGCCGTCCCATTTGGTGCGCCAGGCGGCTGCGAGGCGTTCCAGGGTCGCCGCGTCGGTCACGCGGGAGGCCGTGCCCTCGACCATGACGTCGAGGCCGCTGTCCCAGGTGTCGGTGCCGGTGGTGATGACCACGTGGGGGTTGGCGGCGAGGTTGACGGCCTTCTGCTCGGCCGGGCCGGTGCTGAAATGCAGGGCGTCGTCGAGCCAGACGGCGACCAGGGGGGTGACGTGCGGCCGGCCGTCGGCGCGCACCGCGGAGATCCAGCTGATCTGGGCGGCCTCGAGCACGGCGCGGGCCTGCGCCCAGGTGGTGGCCTGAGTGCCGGCGTCGCTGAAGCGCTCGTCGAGCTCGGTCAGCGGCTCATCGTTCATAGTCGCCTCGCTTCCCCGCGGGGCCGGTCCGCAACCGCCGTGGCGCCGGTGCGGCCGGTGGGGCGGCACCCGCCGCCAGCCGTCCGGCCCGGTCCGGGTGACGTGCTCTCTGGCCATCGATGTCGCCAGCCGTCCGCCGTGGCCATGCGGGAGGATTGATATCTGTTGCCGGTTGAGCGCCGGATAGCGCCGGGTGATGCCGTATGATCGTGAGTGTGAACCTCAAGGAGTGGGCTGTCGTGAACGGGGTCGGGTACTCGACCGCCCGACAGTGGTTCCTTGACGGCAAACTGCCGGTGCCCGCCCGCAGGGTCGGGGGGCTGATCCTCGTCGACGAACCCGCGCTGCCAGCTACCGGCACGACGGCGGTGTATGCCCGGGTGTCGTCCGCTGACCAGAAGCCGGACCTGGACCGGCAGGTCGCGCGGATCGTCACCTGGGCGGTCGGGCAGAACCTTCCCGTTGGCAAGGTGGTCACCGAGGTCGGGTCGGCGCTGAACGGCCATCGCCGGGAGTTCCTCGCGCTGTTACGTGACCCGCAGGTGACGACGATCGTCGTCGAGCACCGGGACCGGTTCGCCCGGTTCGGCGCCGAGTACGTCGAGGCGGCGCTCGCCGCATCTGGCCGGCGGCTGCTGGTCGTCGACCCGGCCGAGGTCGACGACGACCTTGTCCGGGACGTCACCGAGATCCTGACGTCGCTGTGCGCCCGGCTGTATGGCCGGCGCGCTGCGACGAACCGAGCCCGCCGGGCCGTCGAAGCCGCCACGGAGGCGTCCGAGTGAGGACGCTTGCGGCGTACCGGTTCGCCCTCGACCCGAACGACGCCCAGCTCGCCGCGCTGTCCCGGCATGCCGGCGCGGCCCGGTTCGCGTTCAACTGGGGTCTGGCCCGGGTGAAGGCCGCGCTGTCGCAGCGGGAGGCAGAGAAGTCCTACGGCATTCCTGACAGTGCGCTCACTGCCGTGCCGTGGACGCTGCCCGCGCTGCGACTCGCCTGGAACCAGGTCAAGAACGACGTCGCCGGGTGGTGGGCGGTGTGCTCGAAGGAGGCGTTCTCCGCCGGCCTTGACCACCTCGCTCGGGGGCTGAAAGCGTTCTCCGACTCCCGCAGGGGGAAGCGGAAAGGCCGCAGAGTCGGGTTCCCCCGTTTCAGGAAGCGCGGGAAGGGCCGCGACAGCTTCCGGTACACCACCGGCGCCTACGGCCCGGCCGGCGACGTGCGGGTGAAGCTGCCCCGGATCGGCCGGGTGAAGGTCTGTGAGTCGATGGGCGCGCTTACCGGTCGGCTGGCGGGCGGTTCGGCACGGCTGCTGGGTGCGACGGTGTCGCGCAGCGCCGGCCGCTGGTTCGTGTCGTTCACGGTCGAGGTGGACCGGGAGGTCCCCGCCGGCCCGTCTCCGCGGCAGCGCAGGGCCGGGCCGGTCGGCGTCGACCTCGGAGTGAAGCATCTCGCTGTCCTCTCCACCGGCGAGACGATCCCGAACCCGAAGCATCTCGGCGGGTCGCTGCGCCGGCTGCGTACCGCGTCGCGCGCTTACGTCCGGTCGAAACCCGGTTCGGCCGGCCGGCGCAAGCGGGCCGGCCGGCTCGCCCGTATCCACGCTCGGGTCGCCTGCCAGCGCCGTGACGGGCTGCGCAAGCTCACCACCCGGCTCGCGAAGAACCACGACACGATCGTGGTGGAAGACCTGCATGTGACCGGAATGGTCCGTAACCGGCGGCTGGCCCGTGCGGTCGCCGACACCGGCATGGCGCAGATCCGCCGCCAGCTTGCCTACAAGACCGGCTGGTACGGATCGACCCTCGTCGTCGCGGACCGCTGGTACCCAAGCTCGAAGACCTGTTCCGGCTGTGGCTGGCGAAACCCAAACCTGACGCTGTCGGACCGCACCTTCATCTGCCAGTCCTGCAGGCTCGTCCTCGACCGCGACCTGAACGCCGCGGTCAACCTGCGTTCCCTCGTCGCCGCCAGTGCGTCGGAGACGGTAAACGCCCGTGGAGTCGACCGTAAGACCCGCGCGAGCGGGCGGGTGGCTGCGAAGCGGGAACCCGGCACCGCGCGAGCGGATCAGACCGGGAGTGCCTCGCCGAGAGGCGGGGCGGCATGACCGCTAGCACATCTGGCGCTCTCATGCAACGGTTCAGGGCATCTGTCGCATATGGGCGAAGAGGAGTGGCGATGCAGCTACCGGGTGTCGGGACCGAGGCCACCGACGGGGCTGGTACGCGTTCCTGGGTAGATCACGGGTCGGGAGAGGATCCGCCGACGCAGCCCTCCGCCATCCCACCGCTCCCCGTTCTGACGGCGACCGAGGCCGGGCCGCCGAGTGCCCCTCAGTCTCCTGTCGCGCCAGACACACCGGGCACGCCAGACAGCCCGGGCGCATGGGGTGCGCCGTCGGCGCCGGGAGCCACGCTGGCCGCGTCACCGGCGCAGGGAGCGAAGCCCCCGGCGGGCGGGCCCGCCCCCGAGCGACCCGAGCGCCGCCGCAGGCGCCTGATCGCCGCGACGTCAGGTGCGGTCGCCCTGGTCGTCGCGATCGCGCTCACGGTGTGGGCGACGGCCAGATCGGGTGGTTCGCCGTCGGGCGGGCACGAGGCCGCCGCCGGTAACGCGGGGTCGGCCTCGGTCCCGTCGAAGGGGTCACGTTCGGCTGCGGCCGAGGCGGCGAAGGACGCGATCGGTGGGGCCGGCGGCGCGGGCGGGGCCGGCGACGCGGAGGGAACAGGAGCAGCCGTCGGGAGGGCGCCGAGCCCGGCCGGAGCCATCGAAACCGCGCTCGATCCATCGTCGCTGCCGGTCCGGTCGGCGACGGGTGGCCCGGGCACGAGCGGCGGGGGATCGGCTCCGGGCGGATCAGGCTCGGCGGGGACGGGCTCCGGCGGGACGGCCCCGGGCCCCGCGCGGGTGCCGACACCGGCACCGAACCCGAACCCGAAGCCGAGCCCGAAGCCACCCGCGCCCGCGCCGTCATCGGCGCCCGCCTCGAAGGCCAACCCATACACGCCAAGCCAGGTCTGCGGTGCCGGCTACTCCCAGATCGACCAGCAGGCGCTGGGCAGCACCGCCAAGATCTATCTCCTGTACGACGGCACACGGAACTGCGTGGTGACGATGAAGTACGGAGCCGGGGTGGGCACCGCCCAGGCGATGACCGCCTGGGTACAGGTCCAGGGATCCTCCACGAAGCAGGTGGACTCCGGCAGCTATGCGTACTACGCCGGCCCGAAGTACGTCACCGCGCCCGGCCGGTGCGTGAAGTGGGGCGGAACCTACGCCGGCACTTCCTACACGAGCGGCTGGGAACACTGCGGGTAGCAGTCGGCGCGGACCGGCCGGCTGGCCGGTGACGGCGTTCCGGCCAAGCCAGCTGGGCGGCGGAGGAGGCCGCAGGTCGGCCAGGGCATGACTCGATCGTGCGTGCCCGCGGCCCGGCGGGGTCGGGACAGGATAGCCGGCGGATTGCCTCGTGGCGATGGTGCCCCCACCGTGAGGGGACGTTCCCGGCGTCGATAGGTTGACGTCACTTCCTTCTCGGGAATCGGGGACGAAAGGCGGTCGCGATGACAGGAGCGGTACCGCCCGACTCGTCGATCCCACAACTGCTGGTCACCGTTGGAACAAGGGTGTACCCGGTTGACGCGCCCCACGAGTTCACGTTCGGACGTGCCCCGGACAACACGTATCGCCTTGACGGCAATGATCTGGAGACTCCTCGGTACGTCGGCGCCCTCACATTCCATGTCCGGCACTGGTGGGTTGTCAACAGGAGCACAAGAAACTCGTTGACCGTGTTCGAGGACGGCCTTCGGGTGACGTTGGCCCCTGGTGAGTCGCGGCTGCTTTTCAGACCAATAACGCTGTGGGCGGCCGGCCGAGGCCGTGGTCACTGGCTGGACATCGACCTGCCGGCCGTTTCCGGCGGGTACCGGCGTGGTGGAAGGGCCGGCCGCGGGTCGAGGGCGGCGGGTGCGGACCGGTCGGCGCCGGCGTCGCCCGCCTGGGCGCGGGACATCGAGGAACCGCTGCTGGAGCCCCTGTTCCGGGCAGGCGGCCCGTCCGAGCCGATGCCCGCGCCGCGATCCCCTCGCGTCGTCACCGCGCCGCGGTCGGGTGGCAGAGTTCCTGGTCCACGAGGGTGGTGACGGCCTGCTGGGCCTGGTCGCCGTTGTCGCCGGTGCTGGCGACGACGACGGTGCGGTGGGTGTCGGGGTTGATGCCGTCCCAGATGTGGAAGCCGGGTACGTCGCCCGGGTGGCCGTAGTAGCCGCCGCCGCAGGACAGCGGGAGCCAGCCCAGGCCCAGGCCGTAGCGCACGCCGGGCGCCAGTGAGTCGGCCGGGATCGTGGTCTTCATCGCGGTGAGCGTCGCCGGGGCGAGCAGGCGGCCGCCAAGCAGGGCCGTGTAGAAGCGGGTCAGGTCGTCGGTGGTGCTGATCATGGAGCCGGCGGCGTCGGCGGCGGTCGGGTTGAAGACCGTGACGTCGACGGGGGTGGACGTGCCGAAGGTCGAGTACCCCTCGGCGTGCGGGCCGAGCAGGAACGGGAAGGCGCCCGGGGTGAACGTGTGCCGCAGGCCCAGCGGGCGGATGATGCGCGCGTTCACCTCGTGGGCCCAGCTCTGGCCGGCGACCCGGTGGATGATCATCCCAGCGAGGATGTAGTTCGTGTTCGAGTACGACATTCTGCTGCCGGGCGCGAAGCCGGGCGGATGCTTCATCGCCATCGCCACCAGTTGCTGCGGGGTGTAGCTGCGGAACCTGGCCGCCCTGTATCCGTCGGCGCTGGTCAGCTGCGTGAGGTCGTCGGTGTAGTTGTAAATGCCGCTGGTGTGCTGTAGCAGCTGACGGACGGTGATGCGACTGCCGTCGTTGCCGTTCCCGGTGACGGTCCCGGGCAGCCAGCGCGCGACGGTGTCGTCGAGGGACAGCCGCTTCTCCTGGACGAGCTGCAGTATGACGGTGGCGACGAACGTCTTCGTGGTGCTGCCGATGCGGAACTTGGCGTCCAGCGGCACCGGCGCGCCGGAGGTGAGGTCGGCGACGCCGGCCCGCGCGCGGCGGCTGCCCGCCGGCGTCGTCACCTCCGCGAGGACGCCGACCGCCCCGCCGTCGTGGATCGCGTTCACCTGGCGTTGCAGCGCATCGTCGTGCTGGCCGGTCCGTGGCGCGGAGCTGGGGGTGGCGCTGGTCGCAGGGGTGGGCTTCGTCGCGGCCGCGGCCGCGACGCCGGCGGCGAAGGCCGGGGCCGTGGAGGCGAGGGCGACCAGCGTCGCCAGCGCGGCCGTCGTCGCGGCGACGACCGCTCGCGGCAGGAGTCCGCGCGCGGCGAACGTGGGCTGGTGGCCTGGCGGCGTGAGCGGTTCCGCGAGGTCCCGCGGTGTCGAGGTCATGACCCAGACGATCTCAACGGGCTGGCGGACGCACAGCGGTGCGCGCACCCGTCTTGCCGGTGGGGATGGCCCCCGCACCGAAGCTGACCGTCGCACTACCTACCCGGCTGGCACGAGCTCTGGTTGGGCTCTCGAACACTCAGCTGAGCAGAGTTCGCAATTCCTCAGCATCCATACCGGCCTGGCGAAGAATTGATGCGAGAGTACCGGTCGCCAGCTCGCGGTGAAGCGGAACGATCACGGTTCGGGCTTCGGTCTTGCTTCGGAGCTTGCAGTGAGAGCCACGGGTGCTCACCTCGTCGAAGCCGGCCCGACGCAACGCCCGAACCACCTCCGAGCCCGAGACTCGGGGTAGCGCTGATGTCACGCGGAAAGGCGGATGTCGACGGGTGCGACGATCGGACCGTCGACGGAGGCTGCGGGGATCGGCTCGTCCTCGAAGTACAGTTCCAGCGCCTCACGGAGGTTCGCCAGCGACTCCTCCACGCTCGGTCCCTGACTGGTCACCTCAACCTCGAGGGCCCGCGCCACATACCAGTCGCCTTCGTGTGTGACGACAGCGGTCAGCCGGACAGCTCGCTCCATGGAGATCATTCTAGTACCGGCGAGTGCGCATCGCGCGAGTTCCCTCCGGCGACGCGCACCCGAGTCGGCGACAGGTTGGGTGACCTGCCGGGACGCGGCCGGTAGTCGACGTCGACGTGTTCCATGTCTGTCCGAGTTGCTGGTCCCCCGCGGATCCCGTCTCGTGTCTCGGCTTCGGGTTGTCGGCAGCTGTCGACAGGCGTAGGCTCCCCCGCATGCCCGACAGCACGAACGCGCTGGTCACCCCAGGTGCGAAGGCGGAGCAGCTGTACGAGCGGATCAAGGCTGATCTGGTCGCCGGCCGGCTGACGCCGGGGCAGCGGCTGTCCGAGGCGTCGCTGTCCCGGCAGTACGGGGTGAGCCGCTCGCCGATCCGCGAGGCGACGATCCGGCTGGAGACCGAGGGCCTGATGGAGCGGCGCGGCATGGTCGTCCGCGTCCGGGAACGGTCCCCCGAGGAGATCGTCGACATCTACCGGGCGCGGGTGTTCCTGGAGGGCGCGCTCGCCGCCGACGCGGCGACCCGCCACCGCGACCTCGACCTTCTCCGCCTGGAGCAGGCCGTCATCGCGGAGGCGGGCATCGATCCGGCCGACAGCGCCGCCACCGTGCGCGCCAACCGCGCGGTGCACGACGCGCTCGCCGCCGCGGCTCACAACGCGACCCTCGCCGACCTGCAGCAGCGGCTCACCGCCCAGGTCACGCATTTGCCGGCCACCACGCTGAGCTTTCCGGGCCGCTGGGCGCATGCGCACGACGAGCATCGCCGCCTGCTGGCCGCGATCCGCGACCGCGACGCCGAGACCGCCCAGCGCATCGCCGAGGGCCACCTCGCCCGGGCCCGCGACCTGCGCCTGCGCCTGTTCACGACCGAGTCCGCGCCGGCCGTCACCGCGCTGGCGGCGCCGCGTTCGACCGAGACCGCGCCGCGTTCGACCGAGGCCGCGCCGCGGCCGGTGGAGGGAGACGCCTGATGAACCTTGGCGGGGACTTACGGGTCTACGCGATCCAGTACGCGCTGCGGGACGGCGTGGCGCCGGCGGAGGTGTTCCACCACGCCACCGCCGCCGACACCGAGCGGAGCATGGCCTACTACGTCTGGCTGATCGCCGGGTCGCGTGGCGCCGTCCTCGTCGACACCGGCTTCGACCGGGCGATCGCGAAGCGCCGCGGCCGCGAGCAGGTGCTGCGCGGCGACCCGCTCGACGCGCTGGCCGCTCTCGGCGCTCCCGCCGCCGACCTCGACGAGATCATCCTGACCCATCTGCACTTCGACCACTGCGGCGGGCTGGACCGCTTCCCGAACGCGCTGGTCCGCCTGCAGCGCCGCGAGATGGAGTTCTGGACCGGGCCGGCGGCCTCCCGGCCGTCGTTTCGCCGGGTCGTCGAGCCCGAGGACGTCACCGGCGTCGTCGTCCGCAACCTCGACGGCCGGGTGCTGTGGTCCGACGGCGACGAGACGCTCGCCCCGGGTGTCTCGGTGCACCGGGTCGGCGGGCACACCGCGGGGCTGCAGGTGGTGCGGGTCGAGACCGGCCGGGGCGTGGTTGTGCTCGCCTCGGACGCGAGTCACTACGAGGACAACCTGACCCAGGACCGGCCCTACTCGGCGGTCGACTCGGTGAGCGGCGCGCACGCCGCGTTCGACCGGCTGCGCGCTCTGGCCGGCCCCGACGGCCACATCATCCCGGGCCACGATCCGGCGGTGATGGCGCGCTACCCCGACGCGGCGGCGGGCCTCGAGGGCGTCGCCGTCGAGCTGACGGGTGGCCCCGTCCGCGCGGATCGCTGACGGAAGGCGGCTCTGCCACGGAAGCGGACACGGGCGTGGGCAAGGCCGCGGGCACGGACATGGGCACGACGCGACGAGGAGGGTGTGGATGAGGACGGCCGTGATCGGTCTGGGCACGATGGGGGGAGCGGTCGCCGAGCGGCTGGTCGCCTCGGGGTTCGAGACGCTCGTGTACGACATCAGCCCGCAGGCGGTCGCCCGGGCGGTGGAGCACGGTGGCGTGGCGAGCACGCCGGAGGGGCTGGGCGCGGCCGACGTCATTGTCGTCAGCCTGCCCAACGACGAGATCGTCACCGCGAGCGTGATCGACAGCGGAGTGCTCGCGTTCTGGTCGGGGCGGGTGCTCGTCGAGCTGAGCACGACGCTGCCGCGCACCGTGCTGGCCGTCGCCGAGGCCGCGGCGGTGCACAACGTCGCCGTCGTCGACGCGCCGGTCAGCGGGGGGCCGAACGAGGCCCGCGCCGGCAAGCTCGTCGAACTGGTCGGCGCCGAACCCGCCGCGCTGGAGCGGGCCCGGCCCGTCCTGGAGGTGCTCGGCACGGTCGAGCACGTCGGGCCGGTGGGGACCGGCAAGACGGTGAAGCTGGTGAACAACCAGATGGCGATGGGTGCCATCGTCGTCGCCGCCGAGGCGTTCACCCTGGGCGAGAAGCTCGGCATGGACCGCGACGCCCTGTTCGACGTGCTCAGCCGGTCCGGCGGGCGCTCGTTCCACTTCCTCAAGCGCTGGCCGTACGTGCTGGCCGACGACTACCACGCCCGGTTCGCGGTCTCGCTCGCGGAGAAGGACCTGCGCCTCGGTCTCGCGCTCGCGCATGACGCCGAGCACCCGATGCCGACGGGGAGCATGGTCCACCAGGTCTTCGAGATGGCCCGGGCCCGCGGGCTGGGCGGCGAGGACTGCGTCGCCGTCATCAAGATCTTCCAGGACTGGGCGGACCAGAACCGCTCGGAGCAGTCCCGCCCGGAGCCGGGACATTGACGTCCTCCCCCGCCTGAAGGCGGGGGATTCCAACTCCTACATACCCACCAGGGGGTGCGCAGTGTTAAGGTTCGCGGTTCACGGGCACCGGCAACCCGGCGCCTCCCCGCGCAGTCACCGCACGTCCTGCGGCGATATTCATTGCAGCGTTCACATCGGCGTTGCTCTGGAACCCGCAGGCGACACAACAGAATTGCGCTTGGCTCTCACGCGATTCCGCTGCCACATGCCCGCAGGCCGAGCAACGCTGACTCGTGTAGGCGGCCGGGATCTTCTCGACCCGGCCGGGGGCTTTCTGTTCCAACCGCCGGGCGAGAAGTCCCCAGCCGGCAGCGAGGATGCCCCGGTTCAGCCCGGCCTTCTGCGCCACGTTCCGGCCCGGCGCCTCCACCGTGCCCCGCGCCGACCGGGTCATACCCCGAACGTTCAAATCCTCGACGCGGATCAGATCGTACCGGCGTGCCAGGTCGGTACTGGTCTTCTCGACCCAGTCCTTCCGCCGGTCGGCCTCCCGGGCTTTCACCCGGGCGATCCGGGCTTTCAGCGCGGCACGCCGGTTGCTGCCACGCCGGGCGTGGGCGAGGCGGCGCTGGAGCCGTCGCAGCCGGGCGGCTTCTGCAGGCCGCAGCCCGGGGCATCGCAGCAGCTCGCCCGTACTGAGCGCGGCCGACGCCGTCACACCCCGATCCACCCCGACAGCCTCGCCCACGCCCGGCGCGGCGATCGGGGCGGGCACGGCGGCGAACGCGACATGCCAGCGGCCAGCACGGTCCCGCGTCACCCGGTAGGAGCGTGCGTCCGGCACCGTCCGGCTACGACGAAACCGCACCCAGCCGACTTTCGGGATCCGCACCTCGGACCAGCGGCGGTTGACCTGTCGCACATCGGAGGGTTTCACGGCAACGATCCGAAACCCCTCGGACCGACCGCGTTTCCGGAAACCGGGTTTCCGGTGGGAGCCGCGAAAGAAGCCGGCCATGGCGGTGGAGAAGTCCCGCAAAGCCTGCTGTTGAACGATGATACTGCCCGCGGCGAGCCAGTCGAAAGCGCGGCGGGCTTCGGTCAACTGCCGGTTCTGCTCCACGTAGCCGGGTGCGGGTCCGCGGCGGGGATTCCACCACGACTGCTGTTCGACGGCGAGGTTCCACACGTACCGCGTATGCCCGCAATGCTCGACCATCGCCACTGCCTGTATGGCGGTGGGATAAAGTCGGTAGCGGGACATACTCCGATTCTACGAATGGGATATCTACCTGTGGCCAACCATGGTCGCCGTTTCCTCCCCGGCCTGAACGCCGGGGCATCCACGGCGAGATCCCGGTGAGCGACACGCGGGCGGTCACCGCGGAGCTCGCCGACTGGATCCACGGCCTTGGCGCGCCGGGCGCCCCGGTGATGCCGGCGTCGGTGGCGGGGCAGGTGCGGCGCCTGGTGCTCGACTTCCTGGCGGCGGCGATCGCCGGGACGGACACGGTGGCGGCGGTGGCCACCCGGGAGCTGGTCGCCGAGATGTATCCCGGTGACGCGGCGACGGTGCTCGGCGGCGGCCGGGCGTCGGTCGCCGGCGCGGCACTGGCCAACGGCACGGCCGCGCACGCGCTCGACATCGACGACGGCTACACCCCCGGGTCGGTCCATCCGAGCGCGCCGACGCTACCCGCCGTCCTCGCCGCCGCGCAGGCCCTCGGCGCCGACGGTCCCACCACGCTGCGGGCCGCCGCGGTCGCCGTCGAGGTGACCTGCCGACTCGCCGCCGCCGGCCATCCGGCGACCCGCGACGCCGGCTTCCACAACACCGCGATCGCCGGCGTGTTCGGCGCGTCGGCCGGCGTCGGCCTGCTGCTCGGCCTGGACGCGGAGCAGACGCGCTCGGCGCTGGGCCTCGCCGGGTCGCACGCGGGTGGGCTGTTCGAGTTCCTCGGTAGCGGCGCCGAGGTCAAGCGGGTGCACGCCGGCAAGGCGGCCCGCGACGGCGTGATCAGCGCCTACCTCGCCCGCGCCGGCGTAACCGGCCCCGACACTGTCCTCGAAGGGCCGAACGGCTACTTCCACGCCTTCGCCCGCGACCACTGGAACCCGGCGACCGTCCTCGACGGTCTCGGCGAGGACTGGCTGCTCGAACGGACCTACGTCAAGATCTACCCCTGCTGCCGGCACGGCCACGCCGCCGTCGACGCGATCCTCGACCTGCGCGGCGAGCACGCCCTCGCGCCCGACCAGATCGACGAGATCCGCGTCGACACCTACGACGTCGCCGCCCGCCACGGCCACACCGACGTCGCCACCCTCATCGACGCGCAGATGAGCCTGCCCTACGCCGTCGCGGTGGCGCTCGCCGACGGCGAGATCGGCCTGCGTCAGTTCGACGCCGCCCATCGCACCAACCCCGAGCTCGTCGACCTGGTGTCGCGGGTGCGGGTGACGTCGGACGCCGAGCTCGACGCCCGCTACCCGCGTTCCCGCCCGGCCCGGGTGACGGTGCGCCGCCGCGGTGCCGGCGACGCGCCGGACCTGGTCGCGCTCGTCGACCAGCCGCTCGGCGAACCGTCCCGGCCCGTCGACGACGTCCAGCTCACCGCGAAGTTCCACCGGCTTGCCGAGCCCGTCCTCGGCGCCGACGCCGCCCGGCGCGTCGTTGACCGGGTATGGGCGTTCGACGACGTGTTGGGCCTCATGTCCGCCCTGCAGGCCGCCCCTGCGCCGGCCACCGACCTTCCGCCGACCACCGTTCCCGCGGCGCCCGTCGCACGGAAGCGGATCACGACACAGGAGAGTGCATGACCGCCGCGATCGACCCCGGGGCCAGAATCGACGACGAGGACCGCGGTGCGTTCGCGGCCTCCGTCCGCCAGTTCGCGAAGGACCGGCTCGGCGCCGACGCGCTGCGCCGCGCCCACTCGCCCGGCTACGACTGGCAGGTCGCGGGGCTGCTCGCCGAGCAGGGACTGATCGGGCTGACCGTGCCGGAGGCCGACGGCGGCCAGGGCGCGTCGCTGCTCGACGCGGTCGTCGCCATCCAGGAGGTCGGCCAGGTCTGCCCGCGCAGCGCCGACGTCGTGCAGGCCGGCAACTTCGGCCCGCTGCGTACCTTCGCCGAGTACGCCTCCGCCGAGCAGAAGGCCCGCTGGCTGCCCGACCTGCTCGCCGGCAGGACGCTGATCGGCCTCGGGATGAGCGAGACCGAGGCCGGCTCCGCCGTCACCGACCTGCGCACCACCGCCACCCCGGACGGCGACGGCTACCGCGTCGACGGCACCAAGATCTGGTCGACGCACAGCATCGACGCCACCCTCTACCTGGTCTACGTCCGGTTCGGGCCGGGCGTCGGCGGCATCGGGTCGGTGCTCGTCGAGCGGGGCACGCCGGGGCTCACGGTCGGCGAGCCGTCGGAGTACCTCAGTGGCGAGCAGTGGGCGCCGCTCGTCTTCGACAACTGCCACATCCCCGCGGAGAACGTGCTGCTGGGTCCGGGCGGGTTCAAGAAGCAGATCAGCGGGTTCAACGTCGAGCGACTCGGCAACGCGTCCCGGTCGCTGGCGCTGGGCCGGCTCGCGTTCACCACCGCCCGCGAGCACGTGCTGGCCCGCCACCAGTTCGGCCGGCCGCTCGCCGAGTTCCAGGGCATCCAGTGGAAGTTCGCCGACATGGCCGTCGCCCTCGACTCGGCGCAGCTGCTGCTCGACCGGGCCGCCCGCGGCGCGGCGAACGGACTGCCCTCGGCGTACGAGACGTCGGTCGCCAAGCTCGCCGCCAACCAGGCCGGCTTCCTCGCCGCCGACCAGTCGATGCAGGTCATGGGCGCGATGGGCTACAGCACCGAGACGCTTGTCGAGTACTGCTTCCGGCGCACCCGCGGCTGGATGATCGCCGGCGGCTCGATCGAGATCCTGCGCAACCGCATCGCCGAGGACGTCCTCGGCCGCCGCTTCAGCCAGCGGGGCTGACGATGGCCGAGATGACGGGGGCCGAGATGACGAGGGACGCGGCTCGCGTGCCGTTGCGGGGGGAGGCGCTGGCGGCGGCCTTGTTCGCGCCTCGGGCCGTGGCGCTCGTCGGCGCGTCCGCCGATCCGACGAAGGCGTCCTCGCGGCCGCTCGGCTATCTGCGGGGCAGCGGCTACGCCGGGAACGTGTACCCGATCAACAGCGGCCGTCGTTCGATCGGCGCGGAACCGGTCTACTCCTCGATCGAGGATCTGCCCGAGGTGCCCGACCACGCGTTCCTCATGACGCCGACGGCCGCCACCGTCGGCGCCGTCGAACAGTGCGGACGCCGCGGCGTTCCGCTGGTGACGGTGCTGGCCGGCGGGTTCGCCGAGGCCGGGCCGGCCGGCGCGCAGCGCCAGCGCGAGCTGGAACAGGTCGCCGCCCGCTACGGGATCCGGCTGCTGGGCCCGTCCAGCCTCGGCGTCGTGAACACCCGCAACGGCCTCACCCTCACCGCCAACGCCGCCTTCGCCGACGTCACCGGTGCCGGTGCCGGTGCCGGCGGGACGGGCGGGATCGTCGTCGCCTCGCACTCCGGTAGCATGATCGGCGCGCTGCTGTCCCGAGGGAGGGTCGCTGGGACCGCTTTCTCGCACCTGGTGTCGGTCGGCGGCGAGGTGGATCTCAGCATCGGCGAGATCTGCCAGGCGACGCTCGCCGACCCCGCCGTCACCGGCTACCTGCTGTTCCTGGAGAACCTGCGGCACGCCGGTGAGCTGCGGGCCTTCGCCGCGGCCGCCGCCAAGCGGGGACGGCCGGTGCTCGCCTACAAGCTGGGCCGGTCCGCCGCCGCCGCCGAGCTCGCCACCTCCCACACCGGCGTCCTCGCCGGCGAGGACGACGTCGCCGACGCCTTCCTCGCCGACTGCGGCATCGCCCGGGTGCACACCCTCGACGGCCTGCTCGAGGGGCTGCCGCTGCTCGGCCGCGTCCCCGCGACCCCGGCGCCGGTCGCCGCGGCGCGGGTCGGCGTCGTCACCACGACCGGCGGCGGCGCGGCGATGGTCGTCGACCAGCTCGGCGTGCGCGGGGTGACGGTCGTCGGGCCGTCGGCCGCCACGCTCGACGCGCTCGCCGCGGCCGGCGCACCGGCGGCGCCCGGGGCGATCGTCGACCTCACCCTGGCCGGCACCCGCCCCGAGGTGATGTCCGCAGCCCTGGACACGATGCTCGGCTGCGGCGAGTTCGACCTGGTCATCGCCGTCGTCGGCTCGTCCGCCCGGTTCTCGCCGACGTTCGCCGTCCAGCCGATCATCGATCGGGCGGACCGGCCGGGCCTCGCCGCCTTCCTCGTCCCGCACGCTCCCGAGGCGCTGGCGTCGCTGCGGGCCGCCGGCGTGCCGGCCTTCGGCACGCCCGAGTCCTGCGCCGACACGACCTACGCCGCCCCCGACCACAGCGCCAGTGTCGGCACCGACCTCGGCACTGACGTCGGCGCCGACGTCGGTGCGGCCGTCGGGGGAGTGGGCCGTCGTCTCGACGAGGCGGCGTCCTACGCGCTGCTCGCGCCGCTCGGCGTCCGCGCGGCGGAGTACCGCGTCCTCACCATCGACGAGCTGGGCCCGCCGGCCGCCGCCACGTCCGCGACCGGCACCGCTTCGACTGCTGACGGCGCGGCCGTCTCCGCCGCCACGGGATCGGCGGACCTGCGTTTTCCGGTCGCGGTCAAGGCGCTGACGGGGGAGCTCGGGCACAAGAGCGACGTCGGCGGGGTGCGGCTGCGGGTCGACGCCGCGGGGCTCGCCGCCGCCGCCCGGGACATCCGCGCGGCCGTCGCCGAGCACGCCGAGGTCGACGTCACCCAGGTACTCGTCCAGACGATGGAATCCGGGCTCGGCGACATGCTCGTCGGCTACCGCGTCGACCCCTATGTCGGTCCGCTCGTCCTCGTCGCGGCCGGTGGCGTGCTCACCGAGCTGTACGCCGACCGCGCGATCCGGCTCGCCCCGGTCGACGAGGCGACCGCCGCCGCGATGCTCGACGAGGTGCGCGCGACCACCGTCCTGCGCGGCTACCGCGGCGCTCCCCCCGGCGACCTGCCCGCGCTCGCCGCGCTGATCGCCGCCGTCTCGCGGCTTGCCGAACGCTCGGACGTGCTCGAGGCCGAGATCAACCCGGTGCTGGTCCGCGCCCAGGGCGAGGGCGCCCTCGCCCTCGACGCCGTCGTCCACCTGCGCGCCCAGCCCGCCGCCACCCCGAACACCGCCGACGACCCCCTCGCGGCCGACGGCCCCACCGACGAGGAGGCCCGAGCATGACCGAGCACCCCACCCCCCGCATGCTCATCGGGGGGACGTGGACCGCCGGCAGCGGCGGCGCCACGCTGCCCGTCATCAACCCGGCCACCGGGGAGACGCTCACCCACCTCCCGGTCGCCACCCGGGCCGAGATCGGCGCGGCCCTCGACGCCGCCGAGGCCGGGTTCCGCGTATGGCGGGCGGTGCCGCCGATCGAGCGGGCCCGGATCCTCGCCAAGGGCGCCCGCCGATTCCGCGAGCGGATCGACGAGGTAGCGATGGTCATCACGCTGGAGCTCGGCAAGCCGCTCGCCGAGTCCCGCGCCGAGGTGACGCTCGCCGCCGAGCACGTCGAGTGGGCCGCGCAGGAGGCGCGCCGCGGCTACGGCCAGGTGATCCCGGCCCGCGACCCGGGCGTCCTGCAGTACTCCGTGCTCGAACCGGTCGGTCCGGTGGCCGCCTTCGCGCCGTGGAACGCCCCGGCGATCACCCCGGCCCGCAAGCTCGGCGGGGCGCTCGCCGCCGGCTGCTCGGTGATCCTCAAGCCCGCGGAGGAGGCGCCGAGCGCCGCGCTGATCCTCGCCGAGTCGCTGCTCGCGGCCGGCGTCCCCGACGGCGCGCTGAACATCGTGTTCGGCGATCCGCCGCTGATCGGCCGCACCCTCGCCGAGTCGCCGCGGATCAAGGGGCTGACGTTCACCGGGTCGACGGCCGTCGGCGCCGAACTGAACCGCCTCGCCGCCCCCTCGATGGTCCGCACCACCCTGGAACTCGGCGGCCACGCGCCCGTGATCATCCTTGGTGACGTGGACGTCGAACGGGTCGCCCGCACCGCCATACCCGCCTGTCTGCGCAACTCCGGCCAGGTGTGCACGTCGCCCACCCGATTCCTCGTGCACGCCAGCGTCTACGACCAGTTCCTCGACACGTTCGTCTCGGCGGTCGAGTCCCTGAAGGTCGGCGACGGCCGCGACCCCGGCACCCAGATGGGCCCGGTCGCCACCGACCGCCGCCTGACCGCGCTGGCCGAGATGACCGACGACGCCCGCACCCGCGGCGCCACCGTCGCAACCGGCGGCCACCGCCTCGGCGACACCGGCACGTTCTGGAGCCCGACCGTGCTCACCGGCGTCCCCGCCGACGCCCGCGCCGCCACCGTCGAACCGTTCGGCCCGCTCAAGACCGTCGCCCGCGTCGACGATCTCGACGAGGCGCTCGCCGAGGCCAACCGCCTGCCGTTCGGCCTGGCGTCCTACGCCTGGACGCACGACTCCCGGGCGATCGCGCGGATCACCGACGAGATGGAGGCCGGTTCCGTCGCCGTCAACAGCTGGAAGCCGTCCTTCCCCGAGACCCCGTTCGGCGGCTTCCACCTCAGCGGCCTCGGCACCGAGGGCGGCGTCGAGGGCGTCCGCGCCTTCCAGCGCCTCAAGTACATCAGCCGCGGCTAGCCCGCGCCACGCGACCCGGACCGGGTGCGTCGCCAGCCGCGGCACGGCGACGCACCCGGCCCACGTCCAGGGCGGCAGGCGTCAACCCGTCCGTCTGTGTTCGATTTTTGTTCCTATGTAGGCCACGATAATCCGGCGCGCCGCGTACTCGGTCCTGAAATGGATGCGACCCGCGCCCGGAGTGAATCTGGCATGCAGATCAAAGGAGCGCCTTGTCCCGTCGAGATCTTCGAACACGCATAGCAGTCTGCGCTGCTCGGCCTCCGGTGCCACTTTGGACATCCACGCCGGCGCGGCGGTGATTCTGGGATTCCACGACGACATCGCCTTCTCCAGCTCAAGGAGCCGGTCGGACACCTGCCTGAGATGCACGGGGCCGAGTGCAAGGAGATCGCTCTCCACCCGAGCGAGGAAGGCGAGATGAGGAAACAGGTCCGCTCTCGCGTTCCAGAGGTGACTGGGGGTATGCAGCTGGCGTAATCCGGCGCCGGCCAGCCAGGAGCCATGGGAATTTACGTGCTGGCGAGTGGCTGCGTGGCGCACGGTTGTCGTTCTATCGACAAGATAGAGACCGGAGTCGTCGTGCTCCACGAGTTCGCGGCGGACTACGTCGATCTCTGCGGCATTCCACCGCTCGGCGGTCATCATGCTCACTGCCAGGCCACCGAAAGCGTGCGCGTACCCCAAGCCGTCGACCTCCTGCTCATCGAGGAGGTAGGAGACCAGTCCGTCTGCACTGAGCGGCCCGATATCCTGAAAAGGGGCGCGGTTCATGACGGCCTTGAGCAGGCGGAGATGCTCCCTGTTCCTGTGATCGCCCGCCCAGCGGGCGAAGACGTAGTCGCCGCCGAACCTGATCTCGCGGATGGGCATCGCGGAGACGAGCGCGACGTCACGACGCTGCTTCCGGATCTCGACCAGGAGGCGAACGAAATCAGTGAGGAGATCGCCCGCGTTCTCGCGGTCCGTGCGCCGGTCATCGTCGCCCACGCCGTCATGCGACTTCTCATTCAAGAAGAGGAGGATAGTCATCAGTTCCTACGAGAGGAGATCATCCAGGGAGTGGTCCCATTCATCGAAAAATCCGTCCGGCCACACTGAGAGCATGCCGTCAGGGCCAACCATGGGACGGGTCGAGGTCACCTCGTCGGAGGCGGACCGCTCAAAGTACTGGAGGGCCACGTCCGCCGTGTCAAGGACACTCTGCTTGACGGCGAGCCGAACGCCGTTGAGGACATGGTCGCTATGGCTCTCCATGAAGATCTGCACGCCACGCGCCGCAGTCAGGCTGGCCAGCCTGCCCATGAGCGTCTGGCCCCGGGGGTGAAGGTGGGCCTCAGGGTTTTCGAGAAGAATGACGCTGCCCGGCTCGACGGTGAGGCAGGCGACCACCACGGGGAGGACGTAGGTGAGGCCGAATCCGACGTTGGTCGGGCGGTAACGGTTCGTGGAGCTGATGCCCGCGGTGCCGAAAAATCCGTAGTTCAGGCGGACGAGGTCCGTGCCCTCCAGATCGTTCACGCGAAGGTTCACGCCCGGACACAGCTGCTGCATCCAGGCGGTGACCTGGTCGAGTAGCGAGGACGAGGCGGCGTCGGGATGGGTTGTCGTGGCGTCCGGCAGGTGGTCGTCCTGATGGAATCGCAGGTAGTTGAACGTGTGTTCTCCGGTAGCCCCCAGGAATCCTCGGCGGATCGCGTTCTCGTAGGACTTGGGGTAGGAGACGGCAGGGACTACACGGTCGGCCCGCAGGTACTGGAAGCCTCGTCGGAAGAGGGCGACGTCGTAGGTGCGCGGCGGCGGCTGGTCGTCGATATGGAGCAGATCGGCCTCCCGGCTGTATCGCATGGACCAGCGGTACTCGTGCCCGTCCGCCGATAGCGAGATGGCGATCTGTAGTTCACCGTCGCTCGTGCGGTAGTCCTCATGGAGAAGATCCTGACCGGTGCCCAGATCGACAAGCTCGCCGTTCAGCAGGAGGCCGTCGTCGGCGAGCGTGCCGGCATCGAAGGACTGCCGCAGTACCGCGAGTGACTGGAGGACGGTGCTCTTTCCGACCGCGTTGATGCCGGACAGCAGGGTGAGCGGTGCAACGGCGAGGTCCAGCGCGGCGAACGCCTTGAAGTTCTGGAGCCGGAGGCGATCAATCACCGAGAACCTCGCGAAACAATTCCCTGACCTGGCCGAATCGCAGCTTGACCTTGGCGACATCTCCGGTGCCCTGTGATACCGATCTCTCGAATGCCTGGTTGGTCATCAGTAGAGCGAACTGGGAATTCACTGCATCCTTGCGTTCCACCAGGGCCTGGATCTGTGTGTCGGTCAGAGTTGCGAGATTGACGGCCACCGCCTCGAAAATCGCCTTGTTGATCGGAAATCGATTGCTTCTGCCTGGATACTGTTTCCGGAAGGCGTGTGGCCCAAAGATGTCGCCGGCAGCTTGCATGGCCTTGTTGAACTCCTGCTGCAGGCCATCCCGCTGATCGTGGCTGAGAGTGTTGGTGCTCCTCATTGCTTCCCGCAGGAATGCGTCGAAGTCCTGTGAGGTGTAGTCACCCGGTGAGGTGATGCGGAAAGCAATGAAGCGGAGGACCATCTCGCGATCGGCCATCCGCTCCTCGCGGACACTGCCGCTTGTGGCGTTGATGAACTCGGTCGATCTGGACCAGGTTCGGAGCAGATCGCGTGCTGGCCCTTTGATGAGGGCGTGTCGGAGCTCCTGCGTGGAAAGTGGCATCCCGCCGGTGTTGATGCGCGCGAAGATGTTGAACATCACCTCCTCTGGTGTTCCTGGCCTGATGAGATGAACTACCAGCTCCGTCTCCCGAAGTCGGGTCTGGAGCCGTCCAGGAAGGCCATCGTAGGACGCTCCGTTGTACGATTTCCCAAGGTACTCCAGGCTACTCAGGATGAGCCGGTCGGCGCCGTTGACCTGCGGCTCGATGAATCGCGAGATGGCGGTCAGCCGCTGTATCCCGTCGACGACGGTCCAGATCTCGTCCTCGCCCTCGGCGGCGTACAGGGTGGGCAGCGGTATGCGGAGGAGCAGGGACTCGATGAGGCGGCTCTGGCGTTGATCAGTCCAGATTCCTCGCTGTCGCTGGAACTCGGGTTCAAGGTCGAGGGTGCCGTGGCGAATCCGCGAGAGCAGGAGGTCGACGGTGGGCGTCCGGGTAATGACGTCGATCTTGTCCGGGTCGAACGGCCGACGAATCAGGTCCGTGTCCTGCGGCTCCTCGGCCTCGACTCCCGTGCTGCGGCCAAGCGAATCATGCTCCTCTGGCACATCCCCCGATGCCATGCTGTCGCTCATACCGTCCCAACCCGCTCCGCCGTGACTGCTGTCGCTCCCCGTGTCAGTAATCTATCCGTCCGGAGCCGGGTGGCTGGTCACGGTGATGCTGGACCGGCCGTGGTTCCTGACGCGAGGAGATACGCCGAGGATAGGGAGAGGAGTCGGTCGGAGTCGGCTGGCCGCAGATCGACCGGCCCGGAACTCGTGATCTGGTAGTTGGCCGCCTCCGCATCGCCACCGAGCGCCGACGTCGACTCCAGGCGGTCACGTCCCGTCGGTCGCGGTCGACATCGCTCCGCCTCCTCCGGGCGGGACGCATCTCGCGAACCTTTGCCGGAGGCGAGTCACCTCCTTGCCGAGGGTCACCGAATTGCCGGATAATGGATCAGCTTTTCCGAAAGTCGATCAGCGGTCCGAACGGTGGTCGCGGCCAGGGTGGGGATGGTCCGGGGGTGGGGAGCGCGGCGCGCGGCCCGTACGGTGTGCCGCTGCTCGCCGCGGCGGGGGCGGTCTTCGGTGCGATGGTGCTCGCGGTGTCCGCCGGCGGCCGCGACGGGGGCACGACCACGACCCTGTTCTCCGGCATGGTCGGTGGCCTCTACCTGCTGACCGGCTCGGTCGTGCACCTGCGCCGGCCGGGTCGGCTCGGGCTGCGCATGGTGACGGTCGGGATCGCCTGGTTCGCCGAGGACCTGCAGGTCTCGACAGAGCCGGTGCCGCACACGGCCGGGCTGTTCCTGCGCAGTGTCGCGTCGGCGTGCCTCGTGCACCTGCTGCTGGCGTTCCCGGAGGGCAGCCTGCGGGCGCCGGTCGAGCGGGCGCTGATGGGTTCGCTGTTCCTGTTCGTGCTCGTCGCCGTGCCGGCGGGGGTGCCGTTCTACCAGTCGGTAACGCCGAACCTGCTGTTCGTCGCCAACCACGGCCAGCTACAGGACGAGGTGATCGACGGGGTTCAGGTTGTGGTGGCCGTGGTGGTCGGCCTGCTGCTGATCCGACGCTGGGTGGTCGCCACCCCGCCCGCCCGGCGTGTGCTGGCGCCGGTGTACGGCGTCGGGCTGGTCGGCACCGCGGCGTCGCTGGCGCATCCGGCGCTGTCCGGGGAGGACGCGCAGCTGGTCAACGATGTCGCGCATCTCGCCACGCTTGGGCTGCCGCTGGCGTTCCTGGCCGGCGCGTTGCGCGTCCGCCTCGGCCGGACGGCCGTCGGCGACCTGCTGCTCGCGCTGCCGCAGGGACCCCCGGAAGACCTGCGCGACCTGCTGGCCCGCGCCCTCGGCGACCCGACCCTGCGCATCGCCTACCCCAGCCCCTTCACCGCCACTACCTCTCCCAACGCGCCGCACGCCGACAGCGCCGCGTACCCCACGAGCGCGGCGCACTCCACGAGCGCGGCGCACTCCACGAGCGCGGCGCACTCCACGAGCTCCGCGCATGCCACCACCTCGGCGCACGGCGCCAGCGACGACGACGCGGATGGCTATGTGGACGCCGAGGGGATGCCCGTCGTACTCAGGCTGGCCGACGTGGTGACGCCGGTTCGGCGCGGCACGCGAGTCGTCGCCGTCCTCCTGCACGACCCGGCGCTGCGAGCCGACCGGCACGTGCTGCGCGCGGTGACCGCGGCCGCCGCGCTCGAACTGGACAACCAGAGGCTCGCCGCCGAGGCACGGGCCCGGCTGGCGGAGGTCCGCGCGTCCCGGGTCCGCATCGTCGCCGCCGCCGACGAGCAGCGCCGACGGATCGAACGCGACCTGCACGACGGCGCCCAGCAGCAGCTCGTCACGACCGCGCTGCTGTTGCGGCTCGCGCGCGACCGGCTCGGTCCGGCGCCGCCCGACCCCGACCTCGTCGCCCTGCTGGGACGTGTGGCTGACGGGCTGGACGCCTCCCTGCGCGACCTGCGGGAACTCGCCCGCGGCATCCACCCCGCGGTACTCACGGAGGCCGGGCTTCTTCCCGCGCTGCGCGCCCTCGCCGCCCGCGGCCCGTATCCGGTGCGCGTCGTCGACGGGCCCGCGCTGCCGCCGCTGCCGGCGCGGGTGGCCGCGACGGCGTACTTCGTCGCCGCCGAGGCCGTGACGAACGCGGCGAAGCACGCCCAGGCGTCGGTCGTGCACATCCATGTCCGGGTGACCGGCGGTCGGCTGCTCGTCACCGTCGCCGACGACGGCGTGGGCGGCGCCGAACAGCGCGCCGGAACGGGTCTGCTCGGGCTGCGGGACCGGGTCGCCGCGCTCGACGGAGCCCTGGCCGTGCACAGTGCGCCCGGCGCCGGGACCTCCGTCCATGCGGAACTTCCCCTGCCGGTCGAGCCGTCCGGCGAGGCCGAGTCGCTCACACCCGTTGACGCTCCCGGGCACGATGAGCCGTCCCTACCCACCTCGTTGCCTCCGGAGGGGCCGTGATCAGCGCCGAGATCCCGTCCACACCGTCCGCCCCAGCCACACCGTCCGTGCCGCCTGTGCTGCCTGTGCCGTCCGTGCCGCCTGTGCCGTCCGTGCCGTCCGTGCCGTCCGTGCCGTCTGTGCCGGGCGTGCCGTCCGGGACGGCGACGCGCGTGGTGCTCGCCGACGACGCACCGCTGTTCCGGGATGCCCTGGCCGAGCTGCTGCACCGCGACGGCTGCGAGGTCGTCGCACAGGCCGGGGACGCGGACGGCCTGCTGGAGGCGGTCGAGCGGCACCGACCGGACATCGCGGTCGTCGACATCCGGATGCCGCCCACCCAGCGGTTGGAGGGGCTGCGCGCCGCGTTGCTGCTGCGGCAGCGCCATCCCGGCACGGGCACGCTGCTGCTGTCCCAGCATCTGGAGGTCGCGCACCTCGACGAGCTGATCGGGCGCTCCGCGCGGGGCGTCGGCTACCTCCTCAAGGAGCGGGTGACCGGCCCCGACTTCCTCGACGCCGTACGCAGGGTCGCCGCCGACGGCTGCGCGTTCGATCCCGAGATCGTCCCGATGCTGGTCGGCGCTGGCGCCCGGAACCGGCGTGACGAGCTGGCCCATCTCAGCCCGCGGGAGCGCCAGGTCCTCGCGCTGATGGCGCAGGGCCGTTCCAACGCGGCGATCGCCGCCGCGCTGCACCTGACGAACCGCACCGTCGAAACGCACGTCCGCAACATCTTTGTGCGCCTCACCCTGCCCGACGAGACCGAGCACAACCGCCGCGTCCTCGCGGTGCTGACCTACCTGCGCTCGTCCTGACGGGCGACGAGCAGCGCCAGCGTGTCCGCCGCCAGCGCCGACTTGGGCAGGAAGCCCGCGGCCGCGCAGCGTTCGACCGCGTCGCCGTACTGCTCGGCGTCCCGCACCGAGCAGAGCACGACCGTGACACCGGGGGAGGCGTCACGCAGTGCCCGGCACACGCTGAAGCCGTCCATGTCAGGCAGGGCGACGTCGAGCAGCACCACGTCGGGACCGGTCGCGGGCACCCGGGCCAGCGCCTCCGCCCCGGTCGCGGCGTCCCCGACGACCTGGTAGCCGCCGCTTTCCAGCAGCGCGCGGGCGACGGTCCGGAACGGCGCGTTGTCGTCCACGATGAAGACGCGGCCCACCGCCACCCGGTCCATCGGTGGCACGGTAGCACCGGGTGCGCCCAGCGACCTCAGGGGTAACACGGAGATATTCGGGTCCGGGAAGTCCGGGTTGGCACCGATGTGCCGCAGTCCTGATCGTCCGAGACTTCCGTTCATGAAAGCAGTGCTGGCCGTGCTGGGAGGCGCGCTTGTCGCGGTCGTCCTGTTCGTGGTCCTCCAGGGTCAGCACAACGGCGACTCGGGCTCGTCCTCTCAGATCAGCACGGGCTCCGGTGGCGCTGGTGGCCCAGGTCACGGGTCGGGCGGCTCAGGCGGCTCGGAACATCCGGACTCGACGGGGACCGTCGACGTCTCCCGGCGGGGGACGAGCGGCACCGAACGGGTCGACTGCTCGAACATCGACAGCGAGCTGAAGATCTCCGCTCGCGATGGCTCGGTTCGCTGGACCGCCGTGCCCGCCGCCGGCGTCTCGGTCTCGCCCTCGTCCGGGTTCCTCGACGAGGGCGAGAGCCAGGTCATCCACGTGGGCGGGAGGTACACCGGCGCCCAGACCTTCACGGTGAACGTGTCCGCCCCGAGCCGGGCGGGTTCGAGTGGTGTCCCGGCGGAGTTCACATGCGCGTGACCAGCCGCCGCGCGCCGTGGCGGAATCCGGCGCTGGCGCCGGCGTACGCGGCGGCCATCGCGTTCGGCGCCGTCGGCCTGGCCGGCCTGGTGGTCGACCTCGACCCGACGTCCACAGCACCGCCCCCGCCGGAGGTCACCATCAGCGTGGAGGTCACCCCGTCGACGAAGGCCGTGCCGGCCAGGGTCTGCGTCAGCCCGCCGGACGGCTGGCAGTTCGCCGATCCGACCCCGGCCCCGAC
>NZ_FZMO01000284.1 GCF_900197875.1 Frankia canadensis
GGGGTGGCGGAGCGTGGCGAGGCGGGGGTGGCGAGTTCGGCGGCGCGCTGGTCGAGCAGGCGGGTGACGGCGGACGGCCAGGTGGGGCCGGCGACCTGGACGCCGTCGGCGAACCAGCCGAGCAGTGCCTCGGGGCCGGGACGGTTGGCCGGGTCCTTCGCCAGGCAGGAACGCAGCGTGTCGTGCAACGACGGCGGGACGCCGGTCAGGTCGGGTTCGCCGTGCACGACGCGGAAGAGCACGGCGGCGGGAGCGCCCCGGCCGAACGGGCCGCGTCCCGTCGCGGCGAAGACCAGGACGGCGGCGGCGGCGAACACGTCCGCGGCGGGGCCGGCCTCCAGGCCGCCGGCCTGCTCGGGGGACATGTACGCGGCGGTGCCGACGATGTCGCCGGAGCGGGTGAGTTCGGTGTGGTCGGTGGCGCGGGCGATGCCGAAGTCGATCAGGCGCGGGCCGTCGGCGGCGAGCAGGACGTTGCTGGGCTTGAGGTCGCGGTGCACGATGCCGACCCGGTGCACGGCGATGATCGCCTCCAGGATCCCGGCGGCGAGGCGGCGCAGCACCGGCTCGGCGAACGGGCCGGCCTGGGCGACCGCCTCGTGCAGGGACGGCCCGGCGACGTACTGGGTGGCCAGCCAGGGGACGGGGGCGTTGGGGTCGGCGTCCACGACGGGCGCGGTGAACGCCCCGCTGACCAGGCGCGCGGCGGCGACCTCCCGGCGGAACCGGTCCCGGAAGGTGGCGTCGCCGGCCAGCTCCGCGCGGATCAGCTTGACGGCGAGCAGCCGCCCGGACGGCGAGTACGCCAGATACACCCGGCCCATCCCACCCTCGCCGAGGCGAGCCCGCAGGGCGTAGGGGCCGACGGCGGCGGGGTCCGACGCTTCAAGATCCAGCATGACGCCTCGGTTCGGGCGTGGGGAGGTGGGGACGGGTCGCGACCGTCATGGATGCGCTCCGTCCTGCCGGCGGCGGGCCGCGGTGGGATGAGCGGCGCGAAGCTGGTGTGCCTCCGCGCACACTAGTACAAGAAGGCCAGGAATGGCCACTTTGGGTGGTCGTGTGGCTGCGGTGGAGATCCGGTGGGTGAGCAGGTCGACGCCCGCCGTGAACCAGTCACGACGACGGATGGACGGGCCGGGTGACTCGGAAAAGGAATGGTGGAAAGGTGACCGAGCCGGCCGGAGCGGAATAAGGGGTCGTCGCGCCAGAGCCTCCGGGATGGCTGGCGAAAGGCCATCAAGTTTAGCTCCATCGAACTACTTTACCCGTCATCTTTTCGCCGGGTAATCTCCTCGCTCACCGCCTCTGCGGCCGCTTCGGCGCCATTTCCGCAGGTGAACCGGTGCCGGCGGCGGTGACAGGGAGAGAGGAACCGGGGATGCCAGGGGATGCGCCGTCCGGCCGGGGAGACGAAGCTGGGTTACACGTGTACGGCGTGTCCGTGGCGTTCGGCTCGCTCCGTGCGGTAAGCAACGCCACGTTCTCGGTCGGGCCGGGGGAGGTCGCCGGTCTCATCGGCCCGAACGGCGCCGGCAAGACCACGGTCTTCAACGCGATCTGCAACTTCGTTCGCGTCTCGTCGGGATCCGTCCGCTGGAATGGCCATGACGTGCTCGGCGTCCGACCGCACCATCTTCGTGACCTGGGCATCGTCCGCACCCAGCAGGGCCTCGGCCTGTGGCCGGAACTCACCCCCGCGCAGAACGTCGCGATCGGCGGCACAGGCACCCGCCAGGTGGGCTGGCCGAGTGCGATCCTGGGCCTGCCCGGGGCCGCGCGAGGCCGCGCCGACCGCCTCCGCCACGCGCGCACCCTGCTCGACGACTGGGGCGTCGGATCGTATGCGGACACCCCCTGCGGCGCGCTGCCCTACGGCGTCCCGGGCGCAGGATCCGGTTACTGGTGAAGGACGACCAGTACAACCCGACGAACACCGCGACCCTGACCCGTCAGCTCGTGCTGCGCGACAACGTGCTGGCCGTGTTCGCCTCGGTGGGGACGGCGACGTCGCAGGCGGTGCAGCCGTTCCTGAACAGCCGCAAGGTGCCGCAGCTGTTCGTCACCTCCGGCTGCACCTGCTTCTACGAGCCGGCGAAGAACCCGTGGTCCGTCGGCTGGCTGCCGCCGTTGCGGGCCGAGGGCGAGGCGCTCGCCACCTACGTGAAGCAGACCTATCCCACCGCCAAGGTCGGGTACCTCAGCCAGGCCGACAGCTACGGGATGGGCGGCGTGCAGGGCGCGGACCAGGTGCTCGACAGGGCGCGCGTCGTCTCCCGGCAGACCTACAGCGTGTCGTCGCTGCCCTCGGGGCTCGGCAACCAGGTCGCCGCCCTCAAGGCGGCCGGCGCCTCGGTGGTGATGCTGACCAGCATCGCGGCGGGGACGGCCGCGGCGCTGCTCGCCGCCGACCAGATCGGCTACCACCCCACCTGGGTCGTCTCCACCGGCGGCTCCAGCCCCAGCGGCCTCACCCCGCTGCTGGCGAAGGCCCCCGGCGGCGCCGCCGCCCACCTGCGCGGGGTGGTGACGGAGACGTTCATGCCCGCCGCCGGCGAGACCACCAGCCCGTGGAACGCCTTCTTCACCTCGATCCTCGCGAAGTACGGCCACGGCGTGGCGCTGACCACCGTCACCGAGCAGGCCATGGCCCAGGCGGTGATGATGGTCGACCTGCTCGACGCCGCCGGCCCGCATCCGACCCGGGAGAACCTGATCTCCACCCTGACGGCGAAGGCGAACTCCTTTGTCGGCCCCTGGCTGAGCCCGCCGCGGTACAGCGCGACGGACTACTCCGGCCTGACCGGGATGCGGATCGCCGTCAACGACGGGCACAACCTGTTCGGCACCGGCCCGATCTACACGGTCGACGCCGCCGGACGGGTGACCCAGCGCCCCTACCAGGCGCCCGCGCCACCGTCGGGCTGACCTGCCGGGCGCCGTCATCGTTATCAGGCGCGACACGGTGCCGCTCGCCCCGCACACGCTTCCCCTCGGTGGGAAGGCGGGGCGACGCCAGCGGCGGAACCACTCCTGGATCGCGACCGAACACGCCTTCCACGTCGGTCGCGGCGAATCCGTCGCGGCCGGCGGCGGAAACCGGCAGTGTGGGCAGGGTCCCGGCGACGGCGCTGACGCCGGGCGGCCCGCCGGCCGCCACCTCCCACGCCCCGAGGAGCCCAGATGACCGACCTGCCCGCGTTCGCGTCCGGGCCGCTGCCGTCCGGGCCGCTGCCGTCCGGGGCGCTGTCGGGTGTGCGGATCGTCGACACCTCCGGCGTGGCCGCCGGACCGTTCGGGACGATGCTGCTCGCCGACCTCGGCGCCGACGTCATCAAGGTCGAGCGGCCCGGCCGCGGCGACGACTCGCGCCGCCTCGACGTCAACTACCGCGGCGGCGAGAGCGGCTACTACCTCGGCATCAACAAGAACAAGCGGTCCATCGCGCTGGACCTGGCCGACCCGGACGACAGGGGTGTCCTCGACGGGCTGCTCGCCCGCGCCGACGTGTTCGTCGAGTCCTTCCGCCCGGGGCGGGCGGACAAACTCGGGCTCGGCTTCGACGCGGTCCACGCCCGCCATCCCGCGCTCGTCTACTGCTCGGTCAAGGGGTACGGCCGGGTCGGCCCGTCGGCGGCGCTGCCCGGCTACGACCTGCTCGCGCAGGCGGTCGGCGGGCTGATGGACATCACGGGCGAGGCCGACGGCCCCCCGGCGCGCTCCGGGGCGCCGGTCGCCGACCTCGCCACCGGCATCTACGCGGCGCTGGGGATCCTCGCCGCGCTGCGCCACGCCGAGCGCACCGGCGAGGGCCAGCACCTGACGGTGTCGCTCGTCGGGTCGGCGCTGTCGCTGCTGGCCCCCTACACGGTCAGCGCCGCGTTCGGCACGCCGTTTCGCCGCTGCGGCAGCGCGCACAGCACCATCGCCCCCTACCAGGCCTTCCAGGGACGCGACGAGGCGTACTTCATCGTCGCCGCCGCGAACGACTCGCTGTGGTCGCGGCTGTGCGTGGCCATCGGGCTGGACCCGGACCGGCTCGACCCGCGTTTCGCCAGCAACGAGGGCCGGGCCCGCCACCGTGGCGAGGTCGAGGCCACGCTGCAGGCGGTGTTCTCGACCCGCGACGCCGACCACTGGGTGGGCGTGATCCGGGCGGCGGGCGTGCCGACGTGCCGCGTCGAGACGCTCGGCGAGGCGCTGGCGTCCGAGGAGTGGCGGGCCAACGGCTACCTCGCCGACGTGGCGCATCCGACCGCGGGCGAGGTGCCGGTGGTCGTCGCCCCCCTGCAACTGTCGCGGACGCCGGTGACCGTCCGCTCGTATCCGCCGCGGCTCGACGAACACGGCACGCAGATCCGCGGCGAGGCCGCCGCCTCCTCCGCGCCGGCCTTCGACGCCGGTGGTGGTACGGCCGGGTAGGCCGCCGCCGCGCGGGCCCTGGCCGGTTTGGGACCCGGGGCCGCGCGGTGATGCACAGGGACATGCCCGCTGATCCCGCTGACGCGTCCCGCCCCCGTCCCGTCGACCCTGGGGCCCCCGAAGGC
>NZ_FZMO01000246.1 GCF_900197875.1 Frankia canadensis
ATCCCGCCGCCTGCCCCGCCCACGCCCGTCATCCAAACACCGGCCCGTTCGTGGGGGCGCGACGACCCCCGCTGTGATGTGACGGTCCCGTAACGTCGGACCTGTCCCGGGACGTCCCCTGTCCCCTAAGATCCACTTCATGACCGCCGTCGACACGGCAGCGCCACCCGTTGACGTGGGCCGGCCGCGCAGGCGCCTGGCCACCCCGCCCGGCCGGCTGCGCCTGCTGTCGATCCTGGTCGCGGCGATGCTGGTCGCGCTGTGGGCCGCGGCGTTCACCACGGTGCGGGTCCGCCAGCACGCGACGCACGCGCTCGCCGGCACGCACGTCGCCGCGGTCGTCGCCGCCGAGAGCCTGCGCGCGGACCTCGCCGCCGCCGACGCCGCCGCGGCACGGGAGCTGCTGCCGGGCGCCACGGTGCCCGCCGCCGTGCGGCCGGATCCGCGCACGGCCTACCAGCGGGCCGTCGCCGACGCCGGCGCGCGGATCGTCGAGCTCGCCCGCGTCGGCCACGATGCCGGCGCGCCCGGTGCGCTGACCGTCCTCAGCCAGCGGCTGCCGGAGTACGCCGGGCAGGTGGAGCTGGCTCGGGCGTACACCCGGCTCGGGTCCACCGTCGGTGGCGCCTACCTGCGGTCGGGGTCGGCGCTGATGCGCGCCGCGCTCCTGCCCGCCGCCGACCGGCTCGTCACCGCCGAGGCGGCCCGCGTCGACCGGGACAGCCGGCGGGCCAGCGGCGCGCTCGGCCCGCTCGTCGTCGCCGCGGCGGGCCTGGTGAGCGTGGCGATGCTCGTCGTCGTCCAGATCCGGCTGTTCCGGCGCACCAACCGCATCCTCAATCCGGCGCTGGTCGCCGCCACCCTGCTCGCCGCGATCGCGGTGGGCTGGGCCCTGACCGCCTTCGCGGTCCAGCGTGCCCACTTGCTGGACGCCCGCGACCAGGGCTTCCGCCCGCTGACGGCGGCCGGGCAGGCGCGCGCGCTGGGCCTGCGGGCCTGGGCCGACGAGAACCTCGCCCTGATCAGCCCGGCGGACGCCGCCGCCCACGACGCCGATGCGGACGCGGCCACCCTCCGCCTCGGCTACGACCCCGGCGGCGACCTCGTCACCGCCGCCGACCCCGCCACCGGCCCTACCACCGGCTCCGCGCCGCCCGGCCTGCTCGCGGGCCTCACGGTTCCCGCCGGGCTCGAGGGGCCGGCCGCGCCGCTCGGCCCCGTCTGGCAGGTCCATCAGACCAACGCGGCCCAGGTCCGCGCCCACCTCGACGAACCGGGTGGCCTGCCGACGGCGCTCGCCCTGCTGCAGGGCCCGGACACGATCGCGTTCCACCGCTTCGACCAGGCGTCCGCCGCGGTGGTCGCCGCGGCCAGCGGCCGGCTCACCGGGCACCTGACGCAGGCCGGGGCACCGCTGCGCTCGCTGCCCGCCGCCCTGTCCCTGTCCCTCGGGCTCGCCGCCGTGCTGACCCTGGTCGGCATCCAGGTGCGCATCAACGACTACCGCCAGCCGCGGGGGCATCACCCGGACGGCGGGTGACGCGAGGCACCTCCCAGCCGCCGGCGCGACCGACGGCGCAGGCCACGCACACGGCCCGGGCCAGGTCGGGCCGCACGTGGTGACGACAACGCGACACCGCACCGCCACCCCGGCCGCGCCCGACCTACCATCGATCGTCGCCTGGCGCCGGGACGGCCAGGCGGTGACGGCCCCGCCAGGCGGGACGACCACGAAGGGACTTGAGCGGGGCAGTGGTACGCACGGGCACGACTGGTATGTCCGGGTTCGCACGGAGTGGTGGCGCGCCGGTCGCCCGCGGCGGCGCGGGGGCCGCCGCGAAGGCGACTCGCGCGGCGGTGCTGGCGCTGCTGATCGCCCTCGCCGGCTGCGCCGCCGTGCCCAGCCCGCTCCCGCCGCAGGCACGCCCGCTCGGCGACGCCGCGTCGCCCGCCGGCCCCTCCGCGGGAACAGGATCGACGGCGCCGCCGTGCCGCCTGCCCGCGGGGAGTCTGCGCCCGGCACCGGTCGCGCCGCCGGGACCGTCGCTTGCAGCTGCGCCGGGACCGACGCCGGGACCCTCGCCGGATCCGGACGTCGCCGCCGTGGTGCGCCGGGGATACCTGCGCGTCGGGGTGCGCTCGGACGCGGCGCCGTTCGGCTCGCTGCAGCCGGGCACCGGCCGACTGGAGGGCTTCGAGGTGGACGTCGCGAACCAGGTCGGCCGGGCCCTGTTCGGCGCGGACGGCCGGGTGCGGCTACGCCCGGTCACGACGGCGCAGGCGGTCGAGCTGGTCCGCCGCGGGGAGCTCGACGTCGCCGCCGCCGGCGTGACGGTCACCTGCGAACGCTCCGAGCTGGTCGACTTCTCCGCGCCCTACTTCGTGACCGCGCCCGCCGCGCTCCTCGCCCGGACGTCGTCGATCCGCCGGCTGGAGGACCTTCGGGGCCACCGGACGTGCGCGGTGGCGGGCGCGGCCGCGGCGGCCGACTGCCTCGTGACGCTGCAGCGCGGCGGCGTCGAGGCGGTCACCGGCGACGAGACGACGCTGGTGGGGCTTGCCGCGCAGGATCCGGCCACGCACGTCGTCGGCCTCGCCGCCCGGCGGACGGACCAGGTGGCCATGGTGGTCGCCCGCTCGGCGCCGGGTCTCACCCGGTTCGTCAACGCCGTGCTCGCGGCCCGCGAACTGGACGGCGCCTGGGGGCGGAGCTACACCCGCTGGCTGCGCGGCACGCCCCCGCCTGCGCCCGCGGCCACCTACCGGGACTGACGGGACGACAGGGAGCACGTGCGCATGCCCGACACCGACCCGTCGTCGGACCGCCCACCGGCGGACCGGCCGGCCGATCCCCGGTCGCGCCTGCTGGCCGATCCCCGCCTGCCGCAACGACTGCGGATCTGCACCCGCTGCGGCGACCCGGTGGGACGCGCGCGGGGGGAGCGGCCGGCGTTGGCCGAAGGATACTGCGCGGGCTGCGGGCAGCCCTACTCGCTGCGCCCGCCGCTGCACGCCGGTGACCGGATCGGCCGCTGGGAGATCGCCGGGGCGCTCGCGCACGGCGGGCAGGGCTGGCTCTACCTGGCCCGTGACCCCGCACCGGCCACCGGATCCACCCGGTCCGCCTCGGGCGCCGGGTCCGCCTCGGGCGGAGGTGCCGCCGTGGCCGGTCCCGCGCCAGGCTGGGTCGTGGTGCGGCCCCTGCCCGGGGATCGGGAGTTCCTCACCGAGCTCGACCATCCGGCGATCGTGCGGGTCCACGCGCTCGTCGAGCACCGCGGCCAGGGCTACGCCGTCCTGGACGACATCGAGGGGACATCACTGCGCGAGCTGCCGCGCCATCGTGGCGCGCCGCTGGCCCTCCCCGAGGCGATCGACCACCTGCTCGCCGTGCTGGCCGGGCTCGCCTACCTGCGCGGCCGCGGCCTGGCCCACGACGATCTCACCCCGGACGCCGTCCTGGTCGGCCGGGACGGCCGGGCGCGGCTGGCCCGCCCGGAGGCGATCCACCGCGTCGATCCCCCGGACCCGGTCGCCGCTGCGCGTCGCCGGGGACCGGACCCCGCCCGCTCCCGGGCGGGGCGCGGTCCGCACCGCCGGGACGCCACGGACGAGGTGCGCACGGTCGGCCGGATGCTCGCCGGGTACGCCGGCGACGCCCCCGCGCGGCACGAGTCGTTGCGGCGGCTGCTGGCGAAGGCGACCGCGGACGATCCGAGGCGACGCTTCACCGGCGCCGACGAGCTGCGCGGCGCGCTGCTCGGCGTCCGCCGGGAGATCGCCGCGGCCAACGGCACGGCCCCGCCACCGGATCCGCCGCGCAGCACCCTGTTCGGGACCGACACCGACCCGGGCGGGCAGGCGGCGCCGTGGCGGCTGCTGCCGGGCCTGCTGCCCGACCCGGCCGACCCGGCGGCCGGCGCGCTCGCCGCGCTGCCCGCCGACCTGCCGCCCGCGCGCCTCGCCGGCCTGCTCGACGCGCTGGGCGCCACCAGCCCGGCGGCCCGTCTGCTCCTCGCCGACCTGCGCGCCCGGCTCGGCGAGCACGACGCCGCGCGGGCGCTGCTCGACCGGCTCGAGGCCGACGACCCGCGCTCCTGGCGGGTGGCCTGGCAGCGCGGCGTGCTGCAGCTCGCCACCGGGGAGGCGGCCGCGGCGGTCCGCTCCTTCGAGCGGGTCTACGACGAGGTGCCCGGGGAGATCGCGCCGAAGCTGGCGCTCGGGTGCGCCGCCGAGGCGGCCGGCGACGCGACCGGCGCGGCGCGGTACTACCAGCTGGTCGCCGACGCCGACCCGGGCCTCACCGGGGCGGCGTTCGCGCTGGCCCGGGTCCGCGCCGCCGACGGGGACCGCGACGGCGCGGCCGCGGCGCTGCGGCGGGTTGCCCCGTCGTCGCCGAGGGGTGTCGAGGCGCGGGTGCTGCTGGTGCGGGTGCTCGGCACCGACGGGCCGGCGGCGCCGGATCTCGCGGGCCTCACCGCCGCGTCGGCGGTGCTCGCCGAGCTGGAGGCCGACGCGGTCCTCGACCCGGCGGCGCGCGCGGCGCTGGCCAGGGATCTGCTCGCCGGGGCGCTGGCGCTGGTCACCGCCGGGTCGGCGGCCGAGGACCCGGCGGTGACGGTCGCGGGAGTGCCGCTGCGGCCCGCGGCGCTGCGCGGCGGCCTGGAACGCGCCTACCGGACGCTGGCCCGCCACGCGGCGACACCCCAGGATCGCCACGCCCTGGTCGACCTCGCCAACGGCGTCCGCCCCCGGACGCTGTTCTAGCCGGCCGCTGTCCAGCCAGCCACCCGTTATCATGGTCCCTTCCCGGCCCGGGGCCCCGCGCGCCGCTCGCGAGGGCGCCCGGTCCGTCCTGCGAGCAGGGCTCGACGAGGCGAGGCAGCGGCGATGGCGGATCCGAGCGCCCGGATGCTGCGGTTGCTGTCGCCGCTGCTCGACGACGAGGAGGCCGTCGCCCTCGGCGGCCGCTGGTATCTGCTGGCCTTCGACGCCGACCGGGACGACTGGCGCACCTTCCGGGTCGGCCGGGCGGGTCGCCCGCACGGTCGGCGGATGGGGCACCGTCGAGGAGGTCGACGCCGGATCGTGCCGGCTGCGGATGGAGGCGGATTCGCTCGCCTGGGCGGCGATGTTGCTCACCCTCGTCGGCGCACCGTTCCGTGTCCTCGATCCGCCGCAGCTCACAGGGGTGATCGGCGAGCTGGGCGCGTTGTTCACCCCGGCCGCCGACGGGGGTCATCCGCCGGACTTGTCTGGCATGCTGGACGCCGCGGAAGGGCAGGAGGCCGGTCAGCGTGAACGGACACGGCTCAGCTGAGGCCGACGGCCCGGCGGAGGCAGTCAGCGCGCCAGGCCCGGGCGCCGCGGGCCCGGTGGAGGGCGCGGCGTTGCGGGTGGACGGACGTCGCGGCGGCATCGACCAGGTGCGCAGGGTGGCGACCCGGCTGCTCGCCGGCAGCCGGTGGGAGTCGCTGACCGACGACGTGCGGCTCGTGCTGAGCGAGCTCGCGACCAACGCGCTGCTGCACGGCGCGCCGCCGGTGGAGGTACGGGTGCTCACCGGCGGCGCGGCGCTGCGCGTCGAGGTGGGCGATGCGAGCCATGTCCCGCCGGTGCGCCCGCCCGCGGGCGGGGACGGTCTGACCGGGCGGGGCATGGCGCTGGTGGCGGCGGCGGCCAGCCGCTGGGGCGTCGAGCCGGCGCCCGGCGGCAAGGTCGTCTGGGCGGAGTTCGGCCCGGTGGAGGGCGGCGAGGACGGCCCCGGTGACGCCGGGGCGGGTGACGCCGGCGCGGCCGGGATCAGGGGTGCGGCGGTGCCGGGACAGGCCGGCGGGCTGCCGATCCGCGGTGTGATGGCACAGACGCAGCCGGTGGGGGCGCCCCGGTCGTCACCGGGTCACCTCGTCCGTCTCGGGGACGTGCCGACCGACCTGCTGCTGGCCGCGAAGAACCACGTCGACGGGCTGGTGCGGGAGTTCGCGCTGGTCGCGGCGGGTGCGGCGGCGGGTGTGGCGACGGCGGTGCCCGAGCGGCTCGCCGAACTGCTCACGACCGTGACCAGCAAGTTCACCGGGCCACGGCAGGCGATCAAGCGTCAGGCGCTGGCGGCGGCGGCCGCGGGCCGGCCGCGCACGCCGCTGGAGCTGGTGCTGCCGGCCAGCGCCGCGACCGACGCCGAGCAGTACCTGGCCGCGCTGGAGGAGATCGAGACCTACGCCCGTGCGGCGCGGCTGCTGACCGTCGAGTCGCCGCCCCAGCATGTGGCGTTCCGCCGCTGGTACATCGGGGCGCTCATCGAGCAGCTGCGCGCGGCCGAGCGCGGCGAGGGCCCGGTGCGCACCCGCAGTCTCGAGCAGTACCTGCTGGACACCCTCGGCGCGGTCGTCGCCGCCCAGCGCACCGCGCAGCGGGCGGCGCGGCTGCAGCGGGTCACCGCGGCGCTGGCCCAGGCGACCACCGCCGAGCAGGTCGCCGCCGCCGCCGTGCGCGAGGGCACGGCGGTGCTCGGCGCGTCCGGCGGGGTGCTGCTGGTGCCGCGCGGCGCGGGCCGCCTGGACGTGCCCGGCTCGGTCGGCTACGGCGAGAGCATGATCGCGACGTTGCGGGCGGAGCGGCTCACCGACCGGCTGCCGGCGACGGACGCGCTGCGCACCGGGGAGCCGGTGTGGCTGGAGTCGCGCCGCGACCGGGACGTCCGCTATCCCGACCTCGCCGAGCTGGAGCCGACGGCGGCGGCGCTGTGCGTGCTGCCCCTGTTCGCCGGGGAGCGCACCCTCGGCGCGCTGCGGTTCTCCTTCGACCACTCGCGGCTGTTCGACGACGACGAGCGTGCGTTCGTGCAGGCCCTGGCGACCCAGACGGGGCTGGCGCTGGAGCGGGCCCGGCTGTTCGCGGTCGAGCGGGCCGCGCGGGAGCGCACCACCCTGTTCGCCGCCGCCACCGACCTGTTCACCTCCACCCTGCAGACCTCGCGGATCCTGGAACACCTCGTCGGCCTGCTCGTTCCCTGGCACGCGGCGCGGGCCGCGGCCTGCCAGGTCGACGACGAGGGCGGCGTGCGGGTGGTCGCGGTCGCCGACCGGACGGACCTCTCCCTCGGCGGCACGGATCCCGCCGACGCCGACCCGGCTCGCACCGTGCCCGACCGCGGCGGGATGACGCGGGCGCTGCGCACCGGCCGGGTGACCAGTTCGCCGGACGGGACGCGCCTGGCGCTGCCGCTGGTGCTGGGCGGGCGGCCGGTCGCCGCCGTCGGTCTGGTCGCCGCGGCGGGGCGCGGCTACGAGGAGGACGATCACCGGGTCGTCGCCGAACTCGTCGACCGGGCGACGGTGGCGATCGGCAACGCCCGCCTCTACGAGCAGGAGCGGCGCACCGCGGTCACCCTGCAGCGCAGCCTGCTGCCGCAGCGGCTGCCGGAGCTGCCCGGCCTGGACTTCGCCTGGCGGTACCTGCCCGGCAGCGCCGGCGCGCTCGTCGGCGGCGACTGGTATGACGTGCTGCCCCTCGACGACGGCCGGGTGGCGCTGGTCATCGGGGACGTGATGGGCCATGGCATCCACGCGGCGGCGACGATGGGCCAGCTGCGGGCCGCCGTGCGGGTGCACGCCCTCGCGCGGGCGAGCCCGGCGGAGACCCTCACCCAGCTTGACGCCGCCACCACCCGCCTGGAGCAGGGCCGGATCGCCACCGCGGCGCTGGCCGTGCTCGACCCGGCCAGCGGGCGTCTCGTCGTCGCCTCGGCCGGGCATCTGCCGCCGCTGCTGGTCCCGCCGGACGGGCCCGCCCGCTACCTGCCCGTGGATCCCGGCCCGCCGCTGGGCACCGGGCTGCCCGACTACGCCGAGACCGAGCACCACGTCGACCCCGACAGCACCCTGCTGCTGTTCACCGACGGGCTGGTCGAGGACCGGCATCGGCCCGTCGACGTGGGGATGGAACTGCTGCGGTCCGCCGCGGTCGGGTCGGGGCACGAGAACCCCGACGACCTGTGCGACCAGGCGCTGCAGGCGCTCGGCCGGTCCATCGAGCACGACGACGACACCGCCCTGCTGGCCGTGCGCATCGGCGGCGCGGGCCCGGACGGCCGGCCCGCGCCGCGCAGCGATCCGCCGCGGGCCTGACAGCACGCCGGCGTCAGGCTATCCTGACAGTCATGCGAGGCAGTGGCGACGGTTCCTGGCAGGAGGCGCGGCGGGCCTTCGAGCGACTGGAGGCCGCGCGGTCCCGGCAGGACGCCGAGGCGGCGCTCACGGCGCTGTCCGACGTCGGCCTGCTGCGCCGGCTGCTCGACCAGGCCGAGCTCGACGCGGTGCGCGCCGCCCGGCGCGGCCGGCGGTCCTGGACGGAGATCGCCGTCCGGCTCGGCGTCACCCGCCAGTCGGCCTGGGAACGCTGGCGCGACCTGGACGAGCTCGAGTCCGGCGGCAAGGCGGCGGCCGCGTCCGACGCCGAGGCGGCCGCGTCGCTGGAGCCCGCCGGGCTCGACCTGCTGCCCGCCGACATCGTCGGCCGGGCCGCGAAGATGCTGCGCCGCCGCTCGTCGGTCGTCGTCCCCGACGTGGTCGGCATGTCCTGGGAGGCGGCGGTGGCCCGGCTCGTCGAGGTCGGTCTGGTCGGCGTCCAGCCGGACGCCGCCGACCTGCCGCCCGACATCGTCCCCCCGCGCGGCGTCGTCACCGACCAGAGCCCCGAGTCCGGCGCCCGGGTGCCGGCGGGATCGATGGTGACGCTGTGGCTGAACCGCGGCGGCGGCTCGGCGGGCGTGCGGGAGCCGCGCCGGCCCGGCCCGTCTCCGCGCTCGGCCCGGGCGATGCGCCCCGAGCCCGCCCCCACCGACGAGGCCGTCGGCTGAGCGGACCGGGCCAGCTGAGCTCGCGGGCTCCCCGAGCGGACCGGGCCGCCGGGCCGATGAGGCTGGATGCGGCCGCGCGGACCGCCACCGGCGGGGAGCCGGCCCTGCCACGCGACGCGGCTCCCCGCAGGCCGCGCGTCAGCGGACGGTCAGGTTGACCACGAGAGGCTGGCCGCCCCCGGGCCGGTAGAAGGGAAACGTGGTGCTCGCGTAGGTGCGCCTGCCGGCGATGTCGCAGCGCACCGTGGCGGTGGCCGTGCCCGGCAGGGTCGGGTTCCCGAAGGTCACGGCGAACGTTCCGCCTGGCCGCACGGTCGCGCCGTGCGACTCACCACCGCCGGTGATCAACAGCGATTCAGCCGATCCCACCACACAGCGGACACCTCCCGTGACGGTCAGCGGATTGTTGATGGTCGCCGCACCCGCCGGAACCGCCGACAGAACTGCCAGTGAGGCGCCCATTCCCGCCGTGAGAACAGCCTTCCAAAGATTCGACATTCCGCGCACGACACACCTCCAGCTCCTGCATTTGTCCAGGGGCGGCGGTCGATATACCCAAGGCCTTTCGGCCAAAACCCGACCCGCCCTGGCGACACATATCGCCCGACTTTCCCGCCACAACGAGACAGGCACCTGCCCCTGACGCTGACACGTGTCCGTCGAAGCGGGAGAAACGGCGGTCGCGGCGACCCGCCGGGCAGGACGGTGACCGCCTGCCCGGCGGGGCTGGTCGCGGATTCGACGCGGGTGCGGAGGTCAGCGGGCGGTCGGCCTACCTGTCCGATCGCTCCCTCGGGCGCGTCCCGGGTGCCTCCGCGGCGCGGTGGTGGCCTCGGGCCATGGCGGCGGGCCGTCGCCACCATCGCGTGCCCGGCGGGCGAGCGCGCGGGCGCGGGACTGGGCGAGGCGGCCGGACACCCGGTAGCCGCCGGCCATCGCGCCAATGATCACGATGGTCTCCGTCGTCCCCCAGATCCAGGTGGAGGTGCTGGCCGTCTTCGGGCCGAGAAAGGCGGACTGGGCGGCGACGGTGCTGGTCGCGTGCTGGGCGGCGTCGGCGGCGAAGGCCTGGTTGCGCGCGGAGCCGTGCAGGAACGGGGCGACGAACAGCACCGTCAGGCCAAGCAGCAGCTCGACGGCGACGACGGCGGGGAACTCGCGGGCGATGATCGTGCGCAGCGGCCGGCTGTCGCCCGCGGCGCGCAGCGCGTCGATCCGCGGGTGCAGCCAGAACTGGTTGACCATGCCGAGCAGCAGCAGCGCCCCGAAGAGGAGGATCTTCACGCCGAGCACCCGGCCGTACATGGTGGACAGCAGCTGCGACGGCCCGTCGACGTGCTCCCAGTACAGGAACAGTCCGGACAGCGCGATCGCGGCCACGCAGCTCATCGCCACCGCGGAGAAACGCCGGATGGTCGCCGACCAGAACGCCGCCTGGTCACCGGCCCCGTTCCCGGCGCGGTGACGAGGCCGCTCGAGGGCCTCGCCGCCGGCCGCGGCGCCGCCCACCGAGGGGCCGCCGGTCACGACGCCGCCGGGCAGGGCGAGCAGTACCAGCCCGGCGAGGCCCCCGATCCAGATCGACCCACCGAACAGGTGCAGCATCCACATCACCGTCTCGACGATGGTGCGGCCCCCGTCGTCGGGCACGGCGACAGGGAACTTCGTCGTGCCAAGCGCCACCGCGCCGGACAGCAGACCGGCGCCCAGCAGCGGGCCCCGCGCCCGGCCGGCGGCGACGCGGCGCAGCGCGAGCGGCGCGACGAGCAACGCGCCGACCAGGCTCAGCGTGACCTGCAGCCCCAGCAGGCGCCCGGCGTTGCTGCCGTCGTAGAGCGCGTTCCAGGCGGCGGAGTAGTCGAAGCCCCCGGTCGCGGACGCCTGGTGGGCGACGTCGGAGAGCACCGCCGGTACCGCGAGCACGCCGAGCGGGGCGGCGACGCGGGCCAGCCGTGCCGTCGCCGTCGCGTCACCGCCGAACCGCCGCGCGACCGGGGCCGCGACGAGCAGGGCGAACGCGGTCAGCCCGACGAGCCCCATCAGCGTGACCCAGGTGGTCCAGGCCATCGCCGTGTCCTGGAACGGCCCCAGCGGGGTCGACGGCGCCGGCGCCGCCACGATCTCGTGCCCGCGCGGCAACGCCACGTTCCCACCCCACCCTGAGTCAGTAAGCCGACAGAAGAGTGGCCCAGGGTAGCCCCACGGGGCGTGATCAAATCAAAGCGACAAACCTCACCACTTAATGCTTGAACCGATGGCCCTTCCGCTCCGTGCAGGAGGGGTTGGGGAGCAGCGTCCGATGGATTCCGCGTCCCAAGCCCGCTGTTCCGGAAAGGCGGTCAGGCGAACCTGTGCGCCGGTTCATGAATGCGCGGGAACCGCGGTTTCGCCGCCGGTTCAGCCCTTGCGGGCGACGGTACCGTAGACGCTGACCTGGGCGTCCGTGGGGCTGGCGGCCGCGCCGGGGCCGTCGCCGTCCGGGCGCCAGCGGTGGACGACCTGCAGGCCCGGTTCGACCAGATCGAGGCCGTCGAGAGCCACCATCGAGGCCGGCGTGCCGCCGGTCCCGGCCGCCGATTCTTCTCTGGATGTCCTGGGGGACACAAAAAATGTCTCCGGGGACCTCTCACCTCGTTCTGCGCATGTGTGGGAAGCGGGAACCCGGCACGGCCACGGCCGGTCAGACCGGGGGTGCCTCGCCGAGAGGCGAGGCGGCATACGTGATGAGCGCTATCGATCATCGCGGTGCAACGGTCAGGATGCTACGGGGAGCAGTTCGGCGAGGAGTTGTTCGATACGGCTGCGGATGTCGTCGCGGATGGGGCGGACGGCGTGGATGCCCTGGCCGGCGGGGTCGTCGAGTTTCCAGTCCTCGTAGCGCTTGCCGGGGAAGATCGGGCAGGCGTCGCCGCAGCCCATGATGATGACGACGTCGGAGGCTTCGACGGCGTCGACGGTGAGGATCTTCGGGGTCTGGTCGGTGATGTCGATGCCTACTTCGGCCATGGCGGCGACGGCGGTGGGGTTGATGTGGCCTGCGGGGGCGGAGCCGGCGGAGCGGACCTCGACGCGGTCGCCGGCGAGGTAGGTGAGCCAGCCGGCGGCCATCTGGGAGCGGCCGGCGTTGTGGACGCAGACGAACAGCACGGACGGTTTCGTGGCCATGGAAGCGTGATCCTTCTGTGGGAGGGTGCTCTGGGCGGGGTGTAGGCGAGATCGAGGTCGTTGACGGCGTCGAGGGTCATGTGGTGGTGGATCGCGGTGGCGTCGACGCGTTTGGCGATCTCGCTGCCGCGGCGGCCGACGAGTTGGGCGCCGGGTCCACCCCGGTCAAGGCGTCCAGCCGGGCGGGGGATGCGGGATCGGTCATGACACACCTCGGGATGCAGGCGACTGCGCGCCGTTCACGGTCGCCGCCGGGTCGGCATGGGGCAGCACGATCTGCGCGGCCTGCGCGCGGGCCGCAGCGGTGGGTGGGTAGAACAGTCGGACCAGCCCGTAGCCGACCGCACCGCCGACCATCTGGACGGCGACGAACGCGGGTGCGGAGGCGGGGGCGATGCCGGCGAAGCTGTCGGAGAACATCCGTCCGACGGTGATCGCCGGATTCGCGAAGCTCGTCGAGCTGGTGAACCAGTACGCCGCCCCGATGTAGGCGCCGACCGCGGCCGGGGCCCGTTCGGCACGGTCAGACCGGGCCAGCGCGAAGATCAGCAGGACGAGTCCGGCGGTCGCGACGACCTCGGCGAGCAGGTGTGCTCCGGACGCGCGGTGGTGCGTCGCGATCGACACCGCCGACCGGTCGAACATCAGGTTCGCCAGCACCGCCCCCGCGACACAGCCGGCGACCTGGGCGGGCAGGTAGGCGGCGGCGTCGCGCCACGACAGACCACCGAACACGGCGTCGACGAGGCTGACGACCGGATTGAAGTGCGCCCCGGACACCGGGCCGACCATGAGGATGATGGCGAACAGGCCCGCGGCGGTCGCCGCGGCGTTCTCCACCAGCTGCAACCCGACCTGGCCGGGGCTGAGCTGGACCGCGGCGATGCCCGACCCGATGACCAGGGCGGCGAGCAGCATGCTGCCCACCGCCTCGGCGGCCAGCCGCCGCGCCAACGCCGGCCGGTCACCCGGCTCGATGTCCGCCACGGGGTTCAGCGGACGCCGGCGGGCGCCGGTCCGATGGCGACCTCGACGGTGTCGGCTGTGGTGTCGGCGACGGTGTCGACGGTGGCCGGGCCGCAGTCCACCCCCGGTCCGCAGGCGCAGGCCGACCCCGGCCCGCCGCCCGGCCCGACCATCCGCAGTGTCGGCACCGACCCGTCGACGACGTCGGAGAGCACCGTGTAGACCTCCCACGGCGCACCATCCGGGTCGTCGACCCAGACCTTGTCCTGCACCGCGTAGCAGCAGGCGGTGTTCTCCTCGACCGCCGTCTCCAGGCCGGCCCCGGCCAGCCGGGTCGTGGCGGCGGTGACCTCGTCGGTGGTCTCGACCTCGACGCCGAGATGGTTCAACGCTCCCGCGACCCCGCTGCCACGGGCGTCCGGGTTCTCGATCAGCACCAGCTTCAACGGCGGCACGTCGACCGCGAAGTTCGCGTACCCCGGCCGCCGCTTCGCCGGCCCGACCCCGAACAGCTTCGAGTAGAACTCCACCGCCGCGTCCACATCGGACACGTTCAACGCCAACTGCACCCGCGCCATCACGATCACCTCACACATCGACAGTCGTCTATGTCGATACGGAGGATGCCCACTGACATAGACCGCTGTCAATCCCTCGTGGCATGCTGGACCTCATGGCCACGACCACGATGCCGCTCCCGGCAACCGCGACGCCCTCCGCGGACCGGACGGACGACGCCACGGGCGATCTGATCGGCGCGATCGGCGCCTGCTGCACCCCGCTGGCCGCGGCACCCCTGTCCGCACCTGAAGCCGAGCAGCTCGCGGCCGTGCTCAAGGCCATCGCCGTCCCCGCCCGGCTCCGACTCCTGTCGATGATCTATGGCCGCGACGGTGGCGAAGCCTGCGTCTGCGAACTCACCGAACCCCTCGGCCTCACCCAACCCACCGTCAGCCACCACCTCAAGGTTCTCGTCGACGCCGGCCTGATCAGCCGCGACAAACGCGGCGTCTGGGCCTACTACCGGCCCGTCCCCGGCGCCCTCGCCGCCCTCGGCGCCCTTTTCAACCCCACGCCGAACGCCGGCGACACGCCGCACCAGGACTGCGCGCACTGCTGACCGGCCGCTCGGCTTGGCCACACAGAGTCCGCTCTGGGTCGATGCCGGACGGTCCTCCAGGCCTTCTTTGTCGCGCGTCAACGATCTGATCGTGACCCGGGTGATCGGCGCCGCGACTGCGTCGCAGTGGCGTGCCCGTCTGATGCGCTGCGTGCCGGGAGGGATACCGTTACCTCTATTGGCCAGAAGGTCCGTTGATGGGAGGACATGCCGTGGTGGAGGCGGGCACCCAGGGTCCGGGCGGCTTCGACGCGGACGTCACCCGGCAGGCGAGCCGCGCCTACCAGTCCCAGGGCATCGCCGGGCAGCTACGCACCCGCGAGGAGATCGCCCGCTACTTCGACGGCCTCGACCTGGTCGACCCCGGCATCCAGGCGCTGCACCGCTGGCGACCCGACGACGACGCGATCGGCGACATCACCGACGGACAGGTCAGCAGCTACGCCGCGATCGGCCGAGTCAGGTAAACATCCACGGTGATGCCCGCCGCGCCCACTGCGCCGCGCACCGCGTCAGCGGTGGGCTCGGCCGGTGGCGTCGGCGGCGCGGATCGCGTCGAGGATCATGTCGGGGGTGAGGGGGAACGGCTCGTGGTGGGCGGTCTCGCCGTCGGCGAGGGTGCGCCGGGCGACGCGTTCCAGAGTGGCCGGGTCGGCGTCGGGCAGGCCGATGGCGGCGAGGGTGGTGGGCAGGCCGACGGCGGCGCAGAAGTCGAGCGCCGCGCTCAGCTCGCTGTCGGGGCGGCCCTCGACGACGAGTTGGACGAGCAGACCGAAGGCGACCTTCTCGCCGTGCAGGAAGCGATGCGTCCCCGCGGCGACGGTCAGCCCGTTGTGGACCGAATGCGCGACGGCGAGACCACCCGATTCGAATCCGAGGCCGGACAGCAGCGTGTTCGCCTCGACGACCCGCTCCAGCGCGGGCGTGACCGACCTCGTTGACACCGCGCGCACCGCGGCGGGCCCGTCGGCGAGCAGAAGGTCGAGGCAGAGCCGGGCCAGCGCCCCGGCGGTCTCGGTCGGCGCGCCGTGCAGCTGGTTGGGCGCCCGCGCCTCGCGGACCGTGCGGGCCTCGTACCAGGTGGCGAGCGCGTCGCCCATGCCGGCGACGAGCAGGCGCACCGGCGCGTGCGCCACCGCTTCGGTGTCGACGAGCACGAGGTCGGGGTTGCGGCGGTAGAACAGGTACCGCTCGAACGCACCGTCGTCGGCGTAGACGACGGACAGCGCGCTGCACGGCGCGTCACTCGACGCCGTCGTCGGGCAGGTCACGACCGGCACGTCGAGGGCGGCCGCGGCGGCCCGCGCGGTGTCGAGCACCTTTCCGCCGCCCGCCCCGACGATCACCCGACTCCCCTGCCCACGCGCGGCGGCGACGACGCGGTCGATCTCCCGCGCGCTGCACTCCCCGCCGAACGTCAGTACGCCGAACGCGATCCCGGCCGTCGTGAGGCCCGACTCCCAGGCGCGTTCCAGCAGGCGGCGCGGCGCCGGACTGGTCACGATCAGCGCCGGGCCGTCGAGCCCCAGCCGGCTCATCTGCGCGCCGAGCTCCGCCGTGGCGCCCCGCCCCTGCACGTACCGCCCGGGCGCGCCGAAGACCGCCAACACCCGATCACCGTAACGCGCGTCGGCGCCCCATGGCGATCCTCGTCACCGCGCGACACGCGACGATCGCCGACATCGACTCGGTCCCCGAAGGGGGGCGATGCTCTAGAAGAGGTAGACGTATGAACCCAAATATGCGTAGGGTGTGGCGCTCCGAGAGCCATGTCACATATGGGGGTTCCACATGAACCGGTTACGACGCGTCACCGCGGGTGGGATCGCTGTCTGTGCCGCAGCTGTCGCCATGACCGCCTGCGGCAGCAGCGGATCGGGGGGTACGACGGCCAAACCGAAGGACGCGATCGTCCTCACCGTGATCATTCCCACCGTCTCCAAGCCCCCGACCCTCCCGTACGTCACCTCCGCGGTGAAGGCGGCCGCAGCGGCTGTCAACGCCAAGGGCGGGATCAGCGGCAAGCAGATCGAGATCAAGGTCTGCAACGAGAACAACAACCCGAACGACGCGACCAAGTGCGCGCGCCAGGCGGTGAGCGACCACTCGGTCGCCGTGGTCGGATCGTTCTCCACCTCGGGCAGCCAGGTCACGTCGATCCTGGCCAAGGCGGGAATTCCGCTGGTCGGCTTCGGCGCCATCACACCGGGTGACTACGCCTGCGCCACGTGCTACAACTTCGACGCCGGGAGCACGCTGGCCTTCGCGGGCCTGCCGGGCGCGCTGCGCTCCCAGGGCGCCAAGACGGTGACCACGGTCACCCTCGACCTCGCCTCCGCCGCGGCGAACGTCTCCGCCGTGGAGCACGCGGCCCAGTCCGCCGGCCTGCAGACCACCTCCGCGGTGAAGGTGGGTCTGACCTCGACCGACCTGGCTCCCGCCGTCCAGGCCGTGGAGCAGTCCAAGGCTGACGCGGCCGTGTCGGTCGTGCCCGCCGAGCTGACCGCCGCCTTCCTCAAGGCAGCCGCCCAGGCCAAGGCGCCGTTCACCGTCGGGGCCGTCGACGGGCAGATCAACTCCGTGCTCTCGCAGATCCGCGGCACGCAGGACGACCACCTGCTGGTCGTCAGCGCCTACCCGCCCATCGACGCGGTCGCCACCTACCCGGGCCTCGCCCAGTTCACCACCGAGCTGCAGGCGCAGGCGAAGACCGGCGACAAGGACGCCGCCACCCGCGACTCCTCCAGCGTGCGGGCCTGGCTGGCCGTGCACGTCGTGGCCCAGGTCGCCGCCGGCATCACCGGGGACATCACCTCGACGTCGCTGAACGACGCGCTCAAGACCGCCAAGGACATCGACCTGTACGGCATCCTGCCGAAGTGGACCCCGTCCGCGAAGGGACATGTTCCCGGCTTCGACCGGGTCAGCAACGCCCGCGTCTTCTTCATGCGGCTCAACGACGGCAAGTTCAGCGCCGCGAAGCCGATCGCCGGCATCGACCTCAACAGCGGAAAGCCGTTCTGACCCGTAAGGAACGCTGACGCCCGCCACGTCACCGACGGCCGGGCGGGGGGCTGATCGCCCTCCGCCCGGCCGCTCGTCATATCCCAGGAGCCCTGCCCCGCAGAAACGTCGCCCCTCAGGACTTCGCGACGCGGGGGACCTTCGCCGCCGAGCCGCGACGCAGCAACTGGTCCGCCGTCTCCGGCAGGAGATCGACAAGATCAGCGGGAATCCCCAGTCTGCTCGACAACGACGCCGTCAGCCGCCGACACAGATCCGCCAGATCAACCTCGCCACTGTCCTCAAATCCCACCCGCACCCGCAACCGCTCGACCTCACGCTGCGGCCGGATGATCTGGAACAGACCGGTCTCCGTCTCCTCCTCCTGCTCGACGATCGACCACACCTCGTGCGGCAGGACCGCACGACCCGCCACCACCGTCTCATCCCCCGCACGCCCCAGGACCCACATCCGCGGCGAGGTCCGCCCACACCCACAGGTCTCCCGCGTCAGACGCACAAGATCATCGGTACGGTACCGGATCAACGGATAGACGTCGTTGTCCAGCGCGGTCACCACCAGCTCACCGACCTCCCCGTCCCCCACCGCCCGCCCGTCGGCGTCGAGCACCTCCACCAACGTCTCATCCCAGTTCAGGTGATAGCCGTCGTGCTCCCCGCACTCCCACGCCAGACCCGTGTCACCCGCACTCGTGTACACCCACAGCTTCAGACCCCACTCCGAGGTCAGTTTCTCCCGCATCCGCGCGCCCAACGGCTCCCCGGCGAAACCAACACCGACGAAGGAACTCATCAGCTCCCGCATATCCACACCACGGTGCGCCAACCGCTCCAACTCGACCAGATGCGGACTCATCAACTGCGCATACGTCGGACGATACCGGCGGATCACCTCCGCCACCTCATCCCAGTTCCCCATCCACGTGTCCACCAGAAGCGGCACCGCACCCAGGGCGCGAAAGCCGTCCTCCAGATAACCGCGTAACCCGGCGGGGTTGCACAGCACCGTGTCCCCGGGGCGCACCCCCAGTTCCCACAGCGACCGCAGGTAGCACGCCGTGAGCGGCGAGCAGACCTGACCGGGCCACTGCTCCACGAAGAACGTCGGATCGCCCGTCGTCCCCGAACTCGCCGTCACCGTCGTGACGTCGGACGGATCGACCGTCAGCAGGCCACCGAAACCGTCACCGGTCCGGTCCCGCCACGCACGGATCGCATCCTTGCTCATGAACGGCACCCGGGTCTCGAAGTCCTCCCACGAGGCGATGTCACCAGGCGAGATCCCCGCGGCACCGAAGGACTCCCGATAGAACGCCGACCGCTCCTGCGCCAGGCGCGAGAGCTCGACGGCCCGCCGCAGCTGCACCTCGCGAATCCGCTCTGCCGACGCGGTCTCCCTCTCCGGCTCCAGCAGCCGGCTTCCCGGCGACGACTCCACGGGCGAGGAACTGACAGCAGTCACGGCGTGTGACCCCCTTGGAGGTGTGTGGCGTGCGACCCGGAGGATGCCAGGCACGAGTTTTCCAGACGATGCCGCCTCGAGCGCGCCCTGGCGAACCGGGGCAAGGCCGTCGGATCAGCCGGTGCGCAGCAGAGCCGCCAGGTCGACCTTGCGGATCTTGCCCATCGCGGTCCGCGGGAACTGTTCGAGGACACGCCATCGCCGAGGCACCTTGAACGATGCCAGGTACGCGCGGGCGAAGGCTTCGAGCTCCTCCTCGTCGATCGTCCGCCCCGGGGCCGGCTGCGCCGGCGACCGGCGACGCATGGCGACAAAAATGACTCCGTGTGATCATGAAGCCCGCCTCGCGTGGCGACGGCGGGCGCCCGGGAGCAGGCGCCGTCAGGCCCCGCTCGGCGCCGGGGACGCCGGCACCGGATGCGCTTCGGTGATCGGGTACCAGCGCCGGCACCACCGGCGCAGGTCACCGAACAGCTGGCCCTCGACGGTGGCCAGGGCGGGCGGGTCCTCATAGCGCTGGTGCGACCAGATGACGATGTCGTTCTTCAGCTGGGCGGTGGCCGCCCTCATCCGCCGGTCGAGCACGCCCGGCTCGTCGTCACCGTCGCGGCGTTCCAGCCAGACGGTCTGGAACATGGTGCTGGTCCGGTCGTCGATCGGCGTGGTGGCGAGCAGGATGACGGTGTTGTCATGCCCGGACAGTGCCGTGTAGGACAGTCCGATGCCCGCCTGCACGATCGACAGCGTGTCCCCGTCGTGGCTGTTCGGGTCCCAGGCGGTCCATCTGCGGCCGAAGCCGAGCTGGATGAACCACCGGTCCTCGTCGCTGCCCTGGCGCAACGCCACCGGGATGTCGCGGGTCTCGTGCACGAAGCGGAAGTGCACCGGGTCGGCGGCGTTCTCCGCCACGGTCTGGGGAAGGATCGTCACGTCGTCGTAGCGCACGAGCCCCCGCGGCGTCGCCGGATGGAAGGGCAGGTCACGGACGTGCTCCGCGACCTCGGTGAAGATGTGCGGCACCTCGCGCCCCGGCGGGCGGCCCGTGGCGTCGTGCCAGACGAACACGCACTCGTCCCGTTCGATCACCGGCCAGGCGGTCAGCTGCCGGCTGGTGTTGGGCCGGTCCTGGTACGGGATGTGGGTGTTGCGCCCCTCGCCGTTCCAGCGCCAGCCGTGGAACGGACAGACGACGCAGTCGCCGGCCACGGTGCCCCCGTAACCCAGGTGGCCGCCGAGGTGGCGACAGTAGGCGTCGAGTACCCGCACCACGCCGTCCTCACCCCGATAGGCGACGAGGTCCTGACCGAAGTAGCGCAGCGGCTTCACGCCACCTAAGGGCAGCTCCGAGGACCAGGCGACCTGGAACCAGCCGGACGGCCTCATCGTTGGTCGTAACTGCTGCATGCGGTGTCCTCCATGTCTCGAAGCGAGGCCGTGTCTTGTAGCGAGGCGAGTGCGCGGACGGTCCGGTCGATCAGCGCCCGGCGCGCGGCCGGTCCCGGCGGACGCACGCCGCGGCGGCGGCCCATCGTCCGCATGAGCAGGGCGCCGACGAAGGCGTCGGTCTCCCACGCCGCGTCGACGTCGGCGCCGATCTCCCCCCGTGCCGCCGCACGTTCGAAGGCGATCCGCACCCCGCGCAGCCGCGGACGGATCGTGCGCGCGAGATACAGCTCCCACAGGTCCGGGTGGCGCGCGGCGTCCGCACCGAGACGCAGATGCAGGCCCAGGTTCGGCTGCTCGAGCACCACCAGCAGGTCCTCGGCCAGCAGCAGCAGGTCCCCTCGCAGAGATCCCGTGTCGTGGCCGGGCGGGGGGTCGGTCCACACGTCGAGGGCGGCGATCACCAGCGAGCGCCAGTCCGGCCAGCGCAACGCGATGCTGGTGCGAGGCACGTTCGCGCGCTTCGCCACCTGGCGCAGGCTGAACCGGCCCACGCCCTGATCCGCCAGTTCGTCACGAGCCGCCGCGAGCACGCGCTCGTCGTAGGTGGGATCCCGCGGCCGCCCTGTCACCGCCCCACCCGCCCTTCGTCTCCTCAATCCCCCGGCTCGGGACCCGCCCTTCTAGGCCACTGTGGCACAGAAGTGGCGATGTGAGCAACGCCGCGCTGCGGCGACGTGCCGCCTACCCGTTCAGCCGCTGCCAGGACGCCCAGCGCATGGGCACGGTTCCTCGTCCGACGATGTTGCGTGGCCACCGCGCCTCGGCCTGCGCGAACGGTCGCTCCGCGACGTCCAGGCCGTAGTAGAGATGGTGGCGCCGGTCGCGGAAGTACCACCGGCCCGCGCGACGCTCGTAGCGATCCTCGTACGCGATGGCCTGCCGCAGCCAACGCCCCTCGCCCCCGAGCTCGGCCAGGCAGGAGACCGTGCCCGCGGCGTGATCCGCGTCGGCAAGGTTGATCACGTGCCCCGCGATCAGCAGGATGTTGATCGGCGTGGCGCGCAGGTGCTCGGCGAACAGATCCCGCAGGGCCTGCGGCCCGGTCCGCCCCTGCTGGCCCACGACGTCCTCGACGAACAGCTCGACCAGGGCATCGAGGTCGCCGGCCGACACCGCCAGCGCGTACCGCGCGGCGAGCTGGCGGATCTCGTCATGGGCGATCAGCCGCTCGAGATCACCCATCCCCGACGGAGGATCCGACCGGGCCGGGCCGAAGTGGGGTGTGACGTCATCTTCTCTGGTCATCGAACCTCCCGACTCGGGGTCGGCCCGCTACCGGCGCGGCCCAGGCCCCCTGCTGCGACTGCGCATATGGGTGACGGGTCACGTGGTTGTGGCCGTCAGGACGCGGACCTGGTCGAGGACAGCCTGTCGGCAGGCCATCACGTCGAGGTTGGGGTCGGTGAACCATTCCCAGGCAACACCTCGGATCATGGTCGTGATGGCGATACTCAGCGACACGGGCTCGAGGTCCGGACGGACCGTACCGTCGCGGATGCCCTCCCTCAGATCAGCCTCGATACGTGTCCGAAGCGCGACGTTCTGCTCGTGGATCATAGGCAGGAGTTCCGGCAGGGACGTCGCCGCCTCGTGGGCGATGACGATATAGGCGCGGATGTTCTCCGCATCGGTGACCAGGCCGTCGAAGAACTTGATGATCTCGGTCTCGATGCGCCCGACCCCGCGCAGGGTGTCGGGCATCGATGGTGGGCTGCTCTCCCGTACGTGGTCGATGATCGCCGCGAGCAGCTTCGGTTTGGAGCCGAAGTAGTGGGCGGCCAGGCTCCGGCTGTAGCCGGCACGCTCGCCCAGGTCGGCGAGCGTCATGTTGGAGTAGCCGCCGCCTGCGAGCAGGCGGACCGCGGTCTCGAGGATGGCGGCGCGGGCAGCATCGCGCCGCTGCGCCTGCGTACGTCTCGGGCGCCGTGTGCTTGACGTCACCATCGCTCCATGTTACTTGTTGGACGTCTGACTAGTAAATGGGGAGATGCCGTGGACGACATGAAGGTCGGCGTTGTCACCGGGGCGGCGAGCGGGCTGGGGCTCGGGCTGGCGTCCAGCCTCGTGGACCGGGGCATGAACGTGGTGATCGCCGACATCAACGGCGACGCACTCGCGCAGGCGGAGAAACGTCTTCAGACGGACGGCGTGGAGATCCTCGCCGTCCGGACGGACGTGACCAAGGCCGATGACGTCGCGGCCCTTGCCGGCAGGACCCGCGACAGGTTCGGCCGTGTCGACGTCGTCTGCCTGAACGCCGGGGTGTCACTGCGGGGCCGCGCCTGGGAACTGACGGTCGACGACTGGCGCTGGATCTACGACGTCAACGTGTTCGGTGTCGTCCACGGGATCCGCAGTTTCGTCCCGGGGCTCCTGGAGACGGGCGGGGGGCACGTCCTCATCACCGCGTCGAACAGCGCCGTCACGGTCCTTCCGGCGTTGGCGCCCTACGTGTCCAGCAAGCACGCCGTGCTCGCGGCCGCCGAAGTCCTGCAGCATGATCTCGTCGAGGTCGGTTCCGACGTGCGGGTGTCGGTCGTTCTGCCGGGCGCCATCCGTTCGGGTATGGCGGACGCGGTCCTCAACCGCCCGGCCGACTACGGCAGCGCGCGGGTGGACGAGAAGATCCGACAGGCGAGCCACGCCTTCCTCGACCGTTATGGGATGGACCCGCGCGTCATGGCGGATGACGTCCTGCGAAGCGCCCTCGACGAGCATTCCTTCTGCATCTTCACCCATCCGGCCGACGTCGCGACGCTTACCGCGCACACCGAAGCGCTCCGCGAAGGCCGGTTACCGAACGTCGTCTCTCACGTCATCCAGGAGAACTGATGAGCACTGACACTGTCTCGTCAACCGACGCCGAGGCGCGCGCTCGCGCCGCTGGCGTGCCGGTCATAGACTTTGACCCGGAATGCGATCCGAGGTTCAAGGACGATCCCCTCGGCACCATCCTGGCAGGGCAGCAGGTCGGCGACATCTTCTACAGCACCGCGGCGCGCGGCTTCTGGGTCATCACCCGCCACGAGCTGTTCAGGGAGATCAGCCAGGCCACGGACCGCTACTCCAACCGCGAGACGTTCACCTTCTACCGGGACCCACCCGACGTGTTCCAGATGCCGGCGAACCTGGATCCGCCGGATCATACGAAGGTACGCAGGCTGCTCATGCCGCTGCTGTCGCCCGCCGCGGTGAAAAGGCTCGAGTCGCGCGCCCGGGCGTCCGTCGCGAGGATCGCGGACGAGGTCGCCGAGCGAGGCAGCTGCGACTTCATGGCTGACGTGGCGCTGCGCATTCCGGCCGAGGTCTTCCTCGAGCACATGGGACTTCCGCTCTCGCGCGCCGACGAGATCATCGCCACCCGGCTGCTGCCGGGAAAGCTCAACGCCAGCAACGACCCGGGTGGCGTGCAGCTCAAGGCCGCGGTCGCCGCGGTACGCGCCATGTTCGAGGAGGTGCTCGCCGAGCGCCGCCGCCAGCCGGCCGATGACATCCCGACCTATCTGCTGTCCCAGGAACTCGACGGCCGGCCCCTCACCGACCAGGAGATCCTTCAGCTGTGCCACACGCTGCTCGGCACCTCGCTGGGGACGACGGCGTCGACGATGGCGTTCCTGTTCAAACGGCTCGCCGAGGACCCGGCGTTGCGCCACAGCGCCACCAGTACGCCGGAGATGGTCGGGGGCCTGGTCGACGAGGCCCTGCGGAACTTCCCGGCGATCCCCCTGCTCGCCCGGACCGTGCGCGCCGATGTCGACTTCCACGGGATTCCGTGGAAGGAAGGCGACCGACTCCTGCTTCTGCTCGCGGCGGCCAACGCCGACCAGGACGCGTTCCCGTCCCCGGAGCAGTTCGATCCGCAGCGCACGCCGAACCGTCACGTCGCCTTTGGCCTGGGACCACACCGGTGCGCCGGCGCCCACCTCGCCGGTATGGAACTGCGCGTGCTCGTCGAGGAATGGCACCGCCGCATTCCCGACTACCACCTCGGCGATCTGTCCGACCTCACCCACGAGGTGTCGGTCGCGGTCCGCATGACGACCCTGCCGCTCGTGATCGACTCGCCCGCGCCCTCGTTCTCCTGAGCCGGCAGAACAACCGCACCGCGGCCGCGGAAGCCGGCCACCAACAATCACCATGACTGCAAGGAGAAACACCTGTGCCCCGTTTGCGACTGTCCTTCGATCTGAGGCGTCCGGACTTCGTCACGGCCAGCTCGTCGGAGCTCGCCGCCACCATGCTCGATATCTGCGAGTGGGCTGATCGCATCGGCTTCGATCTGGTGTACTTCGGGGAGCACCACTGCTCCTCGGACGGCTACCTGCCGTCTCCGGTGGTCGCCTCGGCCGCCGTCGCCGGGCGCACCTCCCGGATACGGTTCCGCCCGATCCTGCTCACCCCCCTGTACCACCCGCTCCGCCTCGCCGAGGACCTGGCCGTCGCCGACGTGCTCAGCGGTGGCCGTATGACCCCCGTGTTCGCGGCCGGCTACCGCCAGGCGGAGTTCGACCTTTTCGATGTCAGTCTGCGTGAACGGCCCAGCCGGGTCATCGAAGCCGTCGAGACCTGTCGAAAGGCCTGGACGGGTGAGCCGTTCGAGTTCCGCGGACGCACGGTGACGGTCACGCCGACTCCCGCCCAGAAGCCACTGCCGATCGTCATGGGCGCCGCTGCCGAGGTCTCCGCCCGGCGTGCCGCCCACCTCGCCGACGACTTCGACCCCGCCGACCCCACCATCTGGGAGTTCTACCGGGACGAATGTCTGAAGATGGGGCGCGACCCGGGCCAGTGGGTTCCGCGCGGCCCGACGTTCCTGTACGTGACTCACGATCCGGAGGCGGCCTGGGCTGAGGTCGGCCCGAATCTCCTGCACGCCGCGAACACCTATGCCCAATGGATTGCCGACTCGGCAATGAAGTCGAACGAATGGTACCCGCCAATCTCGTCCGTTGACGATCTACGCGCTGGCGGCGCTTATCAGATCGTCAGCCCCGAAGGCTGCCTCGAGATCGCCCGGCAACTCGGCCCGGAGGGCCACCTGGTCCTGCGTCCCCTCTTCGGCGGCACCGAACCGAAGAAGGCATGGGCCAGCCTCCAGCTCTTCGAATCGGAAGTTCTGCCTCACCTTGACGTCACCACCTCCGATGTCTGAGGCGCAGGCGGTGGTGGAGGCCGAGAGCTCCGTGTTCGATCTGCGCGGGCGGGTGGTGGTGGTGACCGGGGCCAGCAGCGGGATCGGCGCGGGCCTCGTCCGATCACTGGCCACCGTGGGGGCGCGGGTGGTCGCCACGGCCCGGCGACGCGATCGGCTCGAGGCGCTCGTCGCGGACCTGCCTGGTGCCGACACACTCGCGGTCGCCTGCGACGTGGGGGTCGACGCCGACCGCGAGCGGCTGGTGGCCACCGTGCTGGAACGCTTTGGGCGGGTGGACGGTCTGGTCAACAACGCGGGCATCAGCGGCAGCGGCGTGCCTGCCACGCGGCAGAGCACCGAGGAGTTCCGCGAGGTGCTCGAGGTTGATCTGGTAGCGCCGTTCGATCTCGCCAAACGCGTGCTGCCCGCCATGCGAGCCCAGGGCGGGGGATCGATTGTCAACGTCACGTCGACGGCGGCGATCACCACCACCAGCCCGACCATTCCGCAGGCTGCGTACTGTGCGGCCAAAGCGGGGCTCGCTCATCTCACCCGCGAGCTGGCCCAGCAGTGGGGGCGTTACAACGTCCGCGTCAACGCCTTCGCTCCCGGTTTCTTCGCGACGGAGATGACGGGATCGATGACCAGCGAGGGGCGTCCCCCGGACTGGCTCGCCGACCAGCAGGCGATCAAAAGCACCGGTGGGGCCGAGGATGCTTTCGGCGTCGTGGCCTACCTGCTCTCTGACGCCGGCCGGTTCGTGACGGGTCAGCAGATCGCCGTCGACGGCGGGCAGACGTTGAGCTGAGAGGCAGCGAACCGCGGTCGGGGTGACCGGGCCTGCACAGGTGACCCCAGGCAACGCCCCGTGCGCGTCGGTGTCGACCCACACGGGGCGTTGTCCCCTCGCCACAGAACGTACGAGACGAGGAGAGCTGATCTCAAGGAGGACTTGTCCGGATACCTGACGGACCGCTCGTGGTCAGGTGAACGGCGAGGAGCATCCTCGTGTTCGACGCGCTGCACGGCCACGCGGCGAGGGTTCGGGCGAAGGCTGCGCGTAACACCCGGTGACGGTGGTCATGACCGCGGCCGACTTGATCGCTCTCGGCCTTCTCCAGAGCCTTGCCTGCGAGGCGGTACAGCCCGCGGAGCCGGCATATGTAGGCAGCAGGTCCGGAGATGTCGAGGAGCCGGTGCCGAGGGGCCCGCACGTCGCGAACGGATCTTTGCCGCTCCGGGAGAACGGTGGTTCGCCGAGGACCGACCCATCCGCCGCGTGCACGCCGACGCGTCCATGTTCGTCGGTGGGCTGCGGGCTTGCTGTTACAGTCCCTGCACCCCCTGGCGGAGAGTACGGGGCAACAGCTTCAACACGCTCGTGTCACACCCCGAATTACCCGTGGCTGGACGCCACACCCTGCCTCAGGTGCCCCGGGGGCGAGTGGCCCATCGGATCGTCGTGACGATCGACTGACCAGCCAGACGCCCGACCGTTGCCTCAGCCGCAGGCAGGTAGGGCAGCCTGAGAGGCCATCGCGTCCAGACCGGCATGAGTCCGACCGCAGCCGTGGCCAATGCGGTGTAGGGCGGTCGCGCGGGCAGGGGCAGGGGTGCCTGCAGCAGTAGGTAGCGGGCAGCCGAACGGGCCTCGGGGGTCCCGGCGAGTTCCGGTCGGTACTCGCGAAGCGCGGCATCCAGCTCCTCGCGCGTCCGCGGAACATCCGGGATGCCGAGGTGGCCCGCGATCACCGCCGTGTCGGCGACGTAGCCGTCGCACTCCTCGGGAGTGAGCCTGGTGTGGCCATAGCGCTGGAAAGCTGCAAGGAAGCTATCTGTCTCCGCCAGATGAACCCACCGCATCAGGTGTGGGTCGGACGCGTCGTAGGGGCGTCCATCCGGAGCTATGCCCCGTACTCTCCGGTGCACCGCGTGGACGCGGGCGACGGAGCGCTCGGCCTCCTTTGCCGGGCCGAAGGTCGTTGCCGCGAGGAAGTAGCTGGTGCGCGCGAGACGTCCCCACGGATCATGGCGGTAGTCCGAGTGCTCTGCGACCCCCGCCATGGCGAGCGGGTGCAGCGACTGGAGCAGCAAAGCCCGCAGCCCGCCCACGAACATCGAGGCGTCCCCGTGTACCCGGCGGATGGGTCGATCTTCGGCGAACCAGCGCTCCCCCGGTGCCGCGAAGATCCGCTCGCGACGTGCTGGACCCTCCGATCCCGCGACTCGGCTGAACACGTGGCTGCCGAGCCAGACGCGCAGCTCCTCCGTTCGGTCAAGGACGACCGTACTCCCCACCATTGCCCCATCATGCGCCGAGCAACCCGCATCGCGCGGACACTGCCGAGATGTCGACATGTCGCCCTTGAGATCAGGTGCTCTCGTATCGTACGTTCCGCCCATCACCTCAGGTGAAGGAGCGACTACGACAACCGCACCGAAGCGCGCGACCAATACCCCGGCTGTCAAAGCCACCCAGGCGACGCCCGAGACCTCCACACCCCCCCGCTGCTGACGAGCCCGTGACCGAGACCAGCGAGGTCGTGGCTGATGAGGTCGTCACCGAGGAGGTGCCCGCGAAGCCGAAGCGCCAGAACGTCAGCCACGACGGGTGCAGCCACGAGAAGACCAAGAGCGCTCGGGCGAAGTGCCGCCGGGACCGGGCGAAGGCTACCGAGGCCAAGGTGTCGTAGGCCCAACCAGAAGCCCCGCACCGGTGATTCGGGCGGGGCTTTCTGGTGTGCGCGATCGATGAGGTCGACATCGACACGTCACAGGGCAGCGTTCATGGTGCCCGAGGTCAACGCACGGCGAGTACACCCCGCGTCAGGGGTCATCCCACCGCTAGCGTCTGGTGTCGACCCAGGCAGCGTGTCGGTGCGGGGTCATGATCTCCCACACCCCGCGTTCGACCCGCGATCCGTCTGGGGTCTGTAGCTCAACCCCGTGGCGGACGACGTGCCCACCCTCAGGCGTCGCCTCGGGATCGTCGGGTTCGACTCCGATCATGACCAGGCCCATCGACCGGGACAGCAACCGGAGCCGCTGAGCGAGGGCGTACGCGAGGATCGTGCTCTCCGCGGGCACGTCCCGGCGATGGATGGTCAGGGTGCCGATCCCCGGCACGGTAGCCAAGCCCAGGGCGGTGCGCAGCAGAGCGTCCTGACGGACCGGGATGAAGTCGACCACGACCTCCGCGAGGTCCAGCGTCACCACGTAGGTCGGTTGTTCGGCCACGATCACGCCGTCCCGGTCGGGCAGGTCCATCTGCGGCAGGGTGCGGAAACGCCAGAGCTTTTCCGTGATCACAGGGTCTCCAGGTTCTCGGCATCGGAGAGCCACACGAGGGGGACGACGATCCAGTCCGGGTAATTGCGTTCGGTGGCGTAGGCGTTGGCGTCGGCAGCCGAGGAGAAGGGGCCGATAGCGCCTGCGGTGCGCCGCTCGACACCCTCCATGATCGACACCGCCCACACCACCCTGCCCGAGCTGGTCAGCTCACCCATCACTCACACCCGGGCGGCGCTTGCGGGGCCTGCCACCGCGACGGATCACGGTTCGCGAGAAGTTGAATTCTCTGGCGAGGGCAGCCGTGATGAACGCGGACCACTCGACCGGAGAGAACAGCAGAGCGCTTCCCCCGGGAGCGGCCGCGTGTCGTACCGCAACCGATCCGATGTCGGCGATCCCCTGATCCTCAACGAGCGCGATCTCTACCGCGTCGGGACCAGCACCCGAGGCGCGATGCCACGTGAGCTGGTCACGTTCCCAGACGCCCAGCTCCGCATCCACCTGGGCAAAGAAATCGTCTTCCCATTTCCCCACTGGCAGCCTCCCCGGGGGGTGTGGTGATGGAAGGGGCAACTCCGGCCGAGGGTTCGAGGGCATCCCGACCGGAGCGCCCCTTCTATTGCATCTGAAACGACCCCGCTTTCTCAACCGTCAAATTCCATCGGAATCCGCAGGCCAGATGCTGTGCGCCCTATCATTTCCTATGCTCGCCATCATCGCCGCGAAGGCGTGTTAGCGATGTGTTAGGAGAAGCCGACGGGACCACAGACGGTACTTCTGAAGGTGTAAGCAGTCCGCTACGCTGCCCTACGAGTGATATCCCGACCCACACCCACGAGAAAGGTTCGTGATGCCCGCCAGCGCACCCCGCACCAGGACGAGGGAAGCCGAGGAGATCCGCAGTGCGGTGCTGCGCGCGAAGCATCCCGGATGGAAGCCAGAACGTCTCGTGGCCTTCCGCCAGTCACTCGGCTGGAGCAGGGCGACGCTGGCCCGCAGGATTCGCAGGATCGACCCGTCAAACGTGCCGTTCACTCCCCCGATGGCAGGGGAACTCCAGGTCATGCGGCACGAGCGGGGATGGAGCTACCCCGGTGAGGACTGGCAAGCCGCATACAGCCACGTCACCGGTGCCACCCGGGTTGAGCTGGGCTTTTGCGCCCGTCTCTCACGAGGTGAGCCGAGCGTCACCGCGGGTGGCTTGCCACCTGGCGCGCCCGTCGCGGACGATGGGCTTGCCCAGCTCTGGACGTCACAGAGCCTGACCACCGCGTGGCAGGAGGTGATGACGACGGTGGACAGCTCCATGGAACGCCGGCAGTTCATCGCCTTGAGCGGCGTCGCCTTGACCGCTGCCGCACACGAGTGGCTGGTAGCTGACCCGGCACGACTCGCCTCAGCCCTGGCCGGGCGACGAGTAGACGCGGGTGTGGTGGCTGACCTGACAGCCGCCACGGACACCCTGCGGCGCCTGGATGACAAGCTCGGTGGGCAAGCCGTGTTCGGCATGGTCACGGAACAGCTCAGGGTCGTGGTCGGGCTGCTGCGAAACACGTCCTACAGCCAGGCAGATGGGCAGGCCCTCCACGGCATCGCCGCCGAGCTGGCGCGCCTCGCGGGGTGGACCACCTACGACGCGGGTCGCCACGGTGAAGCCCAGCGGTTTTACCTCGTCGGTCTGCGGGCTGCTCACGAGGCGGACACCCCGGGTGTGGCAGCGAACATCCTCCGGTGCATGGCGCACCAGGCCCGGTCCAACGGTGACCCGGGTACCGCCATCGAGTTGCTGAGGTCTGCCCGTGCCGGGTCGCGGGGACGCCTCACGAGCACCGAACAAGCCGTACTAGCCGCGGGCCTTGCCAGCGCCTACGGAGTTGCCGGTGATCGGGACTCTGCCCTGACCGCGTCAGACGCCGCCTATGCCGCGATCGAGCAATCCCAGCCGGACGAGGAGCCGCCCTATCTCTACTGGGCTGGTCCTTACACGATCGCCCACTCCGTCGGTGCAGCCCTCATGAGCACCGGCGATCCCACGGGTGCGATTCCGCACTTCCAGACGGCCATCGACCGGATCGGCACGGATCTGCCCCGCGATCGCCTCGGCTTCGTGCTCAACCTCGCCATGGCCCACACCCGAGCTGACGACCCTGACACCGCCATCGGCATCACCCGCGAGGCGATCACGACCACCACCGTCCCATCGTCGATCATGGCAGACCGCATCAGCGAGGTATGCCAGGCCATCACCGCCACGGGGCACCCCGGAGCGTCTGAGCTGGCCGAACACGCTCGCGAGACTGTCTGACCCGGAGCATCCACACCCACCCAAGACTGTGCGTGACGGCCGCTATCCGTACGGGTCATACACTCGCCTCATGGCATCGGGGGATTCCTTCGTCTTCGTGTCCTACACGGCCGCAGACGAGGCGTGGGCGAAGTGGGTAGCAACGATCCTGGAGGAGGCGGGCCTCACCGCTCGTATCCAGGTGTGGGACTCGACCCCGGGTACGAACTTTATCCAGTGGATGAACACGCAGCTTGCGGAAGCGCGCTGGACGGTAGCTCTCTACTCCAAGGCGTACTTCGAGTCCCAGTGGTGCACCGCCGAGTGGACCGCATCCCTCGCACGTCAGACCCTTCTGCCCATCCGACTTGAGCGGGTGGAGCCACCCGCAACACTACAGGTGATCACTTGGGTCGACCTGTTCAACCTAGACGAAAGGCTCGCTAAAGAGAAAGTCCTACACGCGGTCGGAATGCAGGTCATGCCGCGACTTGCAACCTTCCCCGGAAAATCGACAGCGCAATCGTGGCCGCCATCCGAGTGGGTTTCACGTGAAGATTTTACCGAAGCGATCAAGCTACTTGGCTCAGGTCAGCGCCACGCTAGGATTGGAGGGATCCGACTTCTCACCCGGATCGCCGAGAGTCAGCCATCAGAGCAAATCGCCGTTATTGAAATTCTGTCCTCCTTTATAGTCGAGCATACGCGGGCGCTTAAGGACGAACGCCCCGACCCGCCTCTCATCGTGATTGAGACCGATGTGCAGGTGGCCCTAAACGCGCTCGGGAACTTGCCTGATAGACCGAGTCTGTCCCGGGCAAACCTGCAAGGCGCCCGACTCTTTGGTGCAGACCTGTCAGGGCTGAACTTTAGCTATTCAGACCTAAGTGACGTGGACTTTACTCGCGCCCATCTCAATTTCACCGACCTAATCGATACCGAACTAGCAGGCGCAAATCTGGCCGAGTCATTTGGTCTAGAGAATGAGCAGATTGGTGCAGCATTGGGTGATAGTGGCACCCGACTGCCGCAGCAGGTCGAGCGCCCGGAATCCTGGCCGCCCTATCGGCCATCATTCCACCTATGGGAAGAATTTCCGGATGAATTTTCCGGGACTTCCAACTATGATCTGAAGCCTTAGATTCCCCATTCGGGACTCACGTTCCGGCCGTCCCTGACTCGGTGTAAACAAACGTTATCACACGTTAAATGAGGGCTTTAGGGTTGACTCTCAGCGGTCGTGAGAGCCGGGAATCCACGGTGCGTCGGGATCAAAGCGCGCTTCTTCCATCCCTTCCCGTCGCATAAGAAGCGCCTGTTCCGAGACGGTCAGAGTATGCCGATCGCTGGTCCGCTGCATAAGCCCGCTCCGACCTCCGAACTCGGATGGACCCATCTCTGGACGCGATGGCCTCTCAGGCTGCCCTACCTGCCTGCGGCTGAGGCGACGGTCGGGCGTCTGGCTGGTCAGTCGATCGTCACGACGATCCGATGGGCCACTCGCCCCCGGGGCACCTGAGGCAGGGTGTGGCGTCCAGCCGCCGGCGTCAGGTCGGCTACCGGCGTTCGAAGACCCAGGCGGCGGCGAGGGCGCCGCCGACGACCACGGTGACGAGCAGGATGCCGGCGAGCACGAAGACGCCGACCGTCTTGATCAGGGCGATCGCGATCGGCAGGCCGGCGGCCAGCAGGTACAGGCCGCGGGTACGCACGGGGGTGTTGACGACCGCGTAGACGCGGCGAGGCCCGGAGACGCGGGAGACGCTGAGCTCGTCGGACACCGACGGCATGAGCCGGATCGTGCTCCAGGTCAGCCCGACGAAGGCCAGGGTGAGCACGAGGGCGTAGAGGAAGCCGATGCCGTGCCCGAACGCGTCGAACGACGCGCCAGCCGCGATCACCGTGATGACGAAGGGGATGTACCACGCCGTGGTACGGTCCTGCCGCGCCTGACCGGCGAGGCGGCGGGCCTGGGCGAGGCGATCGCCGCGCCGCCCCCGACCGCCCCGACCGCCCTGGCCGGGATCCGCCGATGCGCCGTAGTAGTTCGCCATGGCCGTCCGACTCCCTCCGCGGGGCTGCCGGCCGGATCCGCACCGCGCGGTGTGAGGCCACGGCAGCCCGCCTCATTGTCCTCCCGCGCGGGCGCCCTGCGGGGACATTCCGGGGTGGACACCACTGTCAGGCCGAGGACATGTCGGATCAGCGGGTTAGCGTGGCCGGCATGTGTCGAAACATCACCGAACTGCGTGGGCTCGAACCGCCGGCGACGGATACGGAGATCGAGGCCGCGGCCCGTCAGTTCGTCCGCAAGGTCAGTGGGGTGCGCCGCCCGTCTGCCACCGTGGACGACGCCGTCGAGGCGGCGGTCGCCGAGGTCACCGCCTCGGTGCACCGCCTGCTCGCGGCGCTGCCCGCCCGCCGCCAGCCGCCGGCGACGCTGCCGCCGCTGCGCCGCCCGGAGGTCCAGGCCCGCCTGCGCGGCACCACCGGCGGTGGCCGGCTTCCTGACCGAACCGGCTTCCTGACCGAGCCGGCTTCCTGACCGAGCCGGCTTCCTGACCGAACCGGCTCACTGCGTGGGGCGGCTCCCGAAGCGGGCTGCCTGCGACGCCAGACGGCTCCCGGCAAGGGACGGCTCCCGGCGTCGGAGGGAGGCTCCCGAGGGACGGGTGGGTTGCGGTCAGCGGCGGTCAACGTCGGCGCGGGAGCGGCGCCGACGGTTGCCCGAGTCGACGAGCCGGTCCGGCTGTCGACCGGCGATCGCGTCGGCCCGGTCGGCCTCGACGCTGTCGGCGATCAGCTCCCGGGTCCGGTTCTGCTCCTGGTTGTCGAGGCCGTGCAACAAGCTGTCGAACACGCTCACCTGGTCACTCCAGCCGGTAGCTCCGCGGCGTCGTCTGCCCTTGTAGAATCCCTTCCCCCTCTCGCCCCCATAAAGCACGCCATCTCGCCGAATCTCGCCTCTCGACCGGTATTCACCCCTCTGACCTGCAGTGATATCCGACCTGGACGCCAAGAACGACCGCGTCCACGAGTGTCCGCAGGCCCAGATACGGGAACACTGCGCGACGAGGTGATGGGATGACGGTGACGACACCCCTGCTGGGCCCGCCGACCGACGTCCCGACCCCGTCGCCAGCGGTCGTGGAGCTGCTCGGCTTCCTGCGCGGTCATCTGGACCAGGATCTCGCCTGGCTCGGCCGGCTCGAGTCCGACCGACTCGTGATGCAGGTGCTGGTCGGGGACGCGACGTCGTTCCACCTGCGGCTGGGTTCGACGGTGCTGCGCGACACGAGCATCTACACCCGGGTGCTCGCCGGCGCGCTGCCCCAGCTGATCCCGGACACCACCGCGAATCCCCACACCTCGACGCTCCCGATGGTGCGGGAACTGCGCATCGGCTGCTACGCCACCGTCCCCGTGTTCGACGGCGAGAACCAGCTCTACGGTCTGCTCGGCTGCCTGTCCCACCGGCCCCACCCCGACCTGCGCGACCGCGACGGGCGGTTCCTGGCGATGATGGCGGAGATCCTGCGGGACTCGGTGACGGACCTGCACCGGATGTGGCAGGTACGCAGCCAGGTGTGGCACGAGGTCAGCCAGGTCATCGACCGCGGCGGGCCGGACCTGGTCTTCCAGCCGGTGTTCGACCTGGCCCGGGGCCGGATCGTCGGGGTGGAGGCGCTGTCGCGCTTCCCCGGCGGGGAGCGCGACACCACCCAGTGGTTCGCCGCGGCCGCCGCGGTGGGGCTGACCGTGGAGCTGGAGCTCGCCGCGATCCATCGGGCGCTGGCCGCCCTGCCCCGCATCCGGCCGCCGAGGCGCCTCGCGGTGAACGCCTCGGCGACAACGCTGTCGACCGGTCTCGTCGGCGCGCTCGCCGGCTCCGACGCGCGGCGACTCCTCGTCGAGATCACCGAGCACGAGCGGATCGACGACGCGGCCACCGTCCTGCGCCAGCTCGACGAGCTCCGCAGGCTGGGCGTCCAGTTCGCCGCGGACGACGTCGGCGCCGGCTATGCCGGGCTGGAACGTCTCGTGCAGCTACGTCCGGAAGTCATCAAGATGGACTGCGGGCTCACCCGGGGCATCGAGGCCGACCCGGCGCGCCGGGCGGTCGCGGCCGCGCTCGTACACGTCGCTGACTACATCGGCAGTGACGTCGTCGCCGAAGGGATCGAAACCGCCGGCGCGCTGCGCGCCGCCCAGGAGGCCGGCATCCGCTACGGGCAGGGCGTCCTACTCGCCCCGCCGTCCGCGACGCTGCCGGCGGCCGTCACCGCGTGCGGGTCGTGAACGGGGCTCGGCCGCCCACATGCCCTCCTCGTCCGCCCAGCTGGCGTCGTCGCCCGCGGCGGTGATCCAGGCCCGCTCGCGTTCCGTCCGGGCTGGCCGGCTGGTCCCCCCGACGCCGCCGAGCCGGCCCGGGCGCTCGTCGTGACCGGTCCTGGCCCGGCGGGCGGCGCGGCCTCGCCGCGGTGGGTCGACCACCGCCCGCGAGCTGCCCGGATCCGTCTCGCCGCGGGCGGCGCGCCGGCTGTGCCGGCCGCCGGCCGTCAACAGCCCGTCCGCGGCGTCGACGCCGTCGCCCGCCGCGAGCGCACTGTCCGGTATCGCGGAGTGAGCGCCGGACCGCCCGCGCCGCGTGAGCATGCCGGCGGCGGGCGGGCCGGTCCCGGCCGCCGCGCGGCCGCCCGCCGAGCTGGCGACGAACAGCGGCGCGCTCCTCGCACCGTCTGTCGCCGCGCCGGGACGCGACGCCTGCGCCCGCGGCCGAGCCCCGCGCCTGCTCGTACGGGGCACGGCGATGGTGGCCCGATCGGCGGAGTCGCCAGCGCCGGCGACAGCAGCGGACCCGGCGGCGGCGGACCCGGCGGCCGCCGTCGAGGCGTTCACCGGTAACGCCCCGGCGCGGCTGCGGCCACGGCCGCGGCCCCGCGCCGACGAACCGCCGGCGACGGAGCGTCGCGGCTGGTCCAACCGGACGAGGTGGACGAGGGCCGGCAGCAGCACCACCCGCACGACGACGGCGTCGAGCACCACGCCGACCGACAGCCCCACCCCGAGCAGTTTCATGATCCGGACCTGCTGGGTCGTGAGGGCCACGAACACGGCGACCATCATCATGCTGACACTGAAGACGATGTGGCTGACCTCGGCGTGCCGGCTGCTGATCGCCCGCAACGGGTCCGGCGCGTCGTCCAGCCCGCGCAGCCGGCTGAGCAGGGTCAGGTGCATGCCGATCGCCAGCCCGAACACGATGATCATGATGAGGCCGAGGATGAACGGTTCGATCGGCCCCGGCTCGATGCCGAGATGCCCCAGTCCGCGGCCGTCGCCGAACACCTTCGTGAGCACGCCCAGGGTCGCGGCGAGCGCCAGCAGGCTGGACGCCATCACGGCGATGCTGTGGCGCGGCGAGCGCAGGGCGATCAGCACGGCGAGGCCGAGCACGCCCAGTTCGAGGGCGAGGAAGGCGGGCAGGACCCGGGCGAAGCGGCTGGACATGTCGTCGAACAGTGGGGTCTGCCCGCCGATGTCGACCTTCAGCGCGGTGCCGGCGGTCGCCGCGGGCACCGTCTCGGTGCGCAGCCGGTGCACCAGCTGGCTCACCGCCCCCGAGCGGGGCTCATCGGTGGCCATCACCTGGATCAGGGCGCGGCCGTTGCGGTCGTTGCGCAGGACGAGGAAGGCGCGGGTGACGCCGTCGGCGGTGTCCAGCGCGTTGACCAGGCGCGGCACGGCGGCGGCCTGGGCGGGCGTCATGCCCGACACGGCGGCGATGAGCGGGCCGTTGAGACCGGGGAAGAACCCCTTGCTGATGAGGTCGTAGGCGCGCCGGGTGGTGGTGGACGTCGGGTCGACGCCGTTGTCGCTGCCGCCCAGGCGCAGCCCGGCGACCGGCAGCGCGAGCACCACCAGCAGCAGCACCGCCGCGCCGGCGAACACCTGTGGCCGGCGACCGATCAGGCGGGCCCACCAGGAGCGCAGGCCGGGCCGCACGGGCAGGCCGGTGCCGGTGGCACGCAGCTGGGTGCGCTCGGCCCACACCAGCAGGCCGCGCCCGGCGACGCTGACCGCCGCCGGCAGCAGGGTGGCGACGACGAGGAGGCTGACAGCGGCGGCGGCGAAGCCGGCGAGGGCCAGGCCGTCGAACACGTTGAGCCGCAGCAGGCTGGTGCCGAGCATGACGACGGCGAGCCCCGCGCTGCCGATGAGCGTCGCGCGGCCGGGGTGGCGCATCGCGGCGCGGGCCGCGTCGACCGGGGCGAGACCGGTGCGCAGCCCGCACTGGACGCGGTTGACCACCACGACGGCGGAGCCGAGGCTGAGGCCGAACGCGAGCACGACCGCGACCAGCGGTGCGAGCGGCGTGACGGTCGCCCGGTGCGAGAGCAGCGACACCGCGGACAGGCTCAGCACGGCGGTCACGACGGCGGGAACGGCGCAGACGGCCACCGCCGCCGGCGAGCGCATCGTCAGGCACAGGATGAGCAGGGCGACCGCGGCCGCGATGAGGATCGGCCAGGGCGAGATCGCGCTCTGCACGATCATGGTGGTGCCCGGCCCGGACGCCTCGACCTGCAGGTCGGGGCCGTCGTAGGAGCGCACCGCGGTGATCATCCCGCGGACGGCGGTGAGGTCGGGGGTGGTCGGCGAGCCCTTCATGATGACCGAGATCAGCGCGGTGCTGCCGTCCGCGCTGATCGGCGAGCCGCCGATCGGGATGGCGCCGGCCGGTCCGTAGGGGTCGAGCGCGCCGCTGACGCCGGGCAGTCTGCCGACCTGCGCGATCATGGTCGCGACCCGGGCTCGGACCTCGGGCGCGCGGACGTCGCCCTGGCGCGCCCGCACGACGATGGTCTCCTGGTCGGGCAGGGTTCCGGACGGCAGGACCGTCGCGGCCAGGTCCATCGCCCGTTGCGACTCGGCGCCGGCGACCCCGAGATCCTGGCTGAACCGGGCGCCGCCCTGCTGGGCCACCGCCGCACCGGCGACCAGCGCCACCAGCCACACCGCGACGACCAGCCATCGGTACCGCTGGCACCAGCGGACCAGAAGCGCCACGGGGTCTCCTCGACAAGGCTTGTATACGGCCTTTAGGTGGATTGTCGGTTTCCAGATGCGATCAATCTGGCTCACGGACCGGGGAGCCGTCAACGCGACGTCGCACCGACCGTGCACGAACAGGCACCGTGGTGGTGGGGTACACCACGAGTGCGAGGGCACTAGGGCCGATCGGCGAAACGGCTGGCGACGTGGGGTTCGGGGCGCCGGGCCGGCAGGGTGGGACCACCATCGCGCGCGCCGGGTCCGGCGGATGGCCGCAGGTTGCCAGCCGCGCATGTCCGCCCCGCCCGGGCGTGGCGCGATGGTGATTAGTTGCCATTTCATAGGCCAAAGTACTTTTTCTGGATTTTTTATCAACGAAGCAGCAACGGAGATGTGACGATCGGCGAACATCCCTCCCCCGGCCCACCGGCCTGGTCATGAAAGGACGTCCGATCTCGATGTCGGTCACCGAAACCGTGCAGAACGATCAGGACATTCCGGTCTTCCCGTTCCCGGACACGTTCTCGCCGCGGCAGTCCGGGCAGCTGGCGGACCTCGCCCGGCAGGCCCCGGCGACACGGGTCCGCTTCGGCCCCGGCCAGCTCCCCATCTGGCTGATCCTGCGCTACGCCCCGGCCCGGGCGATGCTCGCCGACCCGCGGTTCTCCCGCACGCGCACCCTCGAGTTCAACCCGCCGCTGACAGCCGGGCAGATCCCCGACCCGAACTCGCTGCTGTGGATGGACCCGCCCGACCACACCCGCCTGCGCCGTCTGGTCAACGCCGGGTTCGCGCACCGCCGCATCGAACGGATGCGCCCCTGGATCGCCGCGACGGCGCGCGCCCGCATCGACGCGATGCTCACCGCCGGCGCCCCCGGCGACCTGCGCGGCCTCGCCTTCCACCTGCCGATCGAGGTCATCTGCCAGCTGCTCGGCGTGCCCGACCTCGACCGGGAGAAGGTGCGGACCTGGAGCGAGTCGCTGTTCCGCTTCCACCTCGACCCGAAGGCCGCCGCCGCCGGCCTCGGCGCGCTCTACGGCTACATGGGCGAACTCGTCCGCTCCCGGCGCGCCGCCGGCGCCGGCCCGTCCACCGGTGCCAGCGCCCGGACTGACGGCGGCGAGCAGCAGCCGGCGGACGCGCCGCGGGGGCTGCTCGACGTCGTCATCGCCGCCTACGACGAGGAGGAGGCCGCCGGCGGGGCGAGCGGCGCGCGGCTGAGTGAGGCGGAGCTGCACTCACTGGCGATGACCCTGCTCATCGGCGGTTTCGAGACCACCGGCGGCGTGATCAGCAACGTGCTGACAACGCTGCTGTCCGACCGGTCCCGGTGGGAGTCGCTGATCGCGCTGGACGCCGACGGCCTGCCGAACGCCGTCGAGGAGCTGCTGCGCTACCACCCGCTGTCGATGACGTTCCCGCGGGTGGCGACCGAGGACGTCGACCTCGGCGGCTTCGTCGTGCGCGCCGGCGAGGTCGCGGTCGTGCCGCTGGCGGCGATGAGCCGTGACCCCGACGTCTTCCCCGACCCCGACCGCATCGACCTGACCCGCGAGCCCGTCCCGAACCTCACCTTCGGCCACGGCCCACACCACTGCATCGGCGCGCACCTGGCTCGCGTCGAGCTGACCGAGGTGCTCACCGCCCTGATCGAGAAGACCCCCGGCCTGCGCCTCACCGTCCCCGCCAAGGATCTGCGCTACGAGCTCAAGGCGCCCATCGGCCGCCCGGAGACCATCCCCGTCACCTGGTAGTCGCCGCCGCGCCACTGCGGATGCGGCGCGGGCGCGGGCCGTCGACGCCCGCGCCGCATCCGACCCGGCGGCACCGTCCCGGCCTCGGTCCTCCCGCGAGCCCGACCTCGCCTACACGGCGCTGACCTGGACCTGCTGCCGGCCGCGACGGCCCGTCATGACCGGCTGACGGCCGCCGTGTCGATGTCAGGCGTCCAGCCGAGGTGGGGGGCGACGGTGGTGGCGATGTCCTCCAACAGGCGCAGGTTCTCCCGCAGGCCGAACGCCGGGGGCAGGAAGGCGATGAACTCGTCGCCGAGCGGGACGCTCGGATCGGCGAGCAGGTCCTCGACGACGGCGGCGGGGCTGCCGTGGTGGACCGGACTCATCGTGAACTGGACGGGCGGCGGCCCCGCGACCGGCGCCAGCGCCCCCTGCGGTCGGGAGGCCGCCGGGCCCTGGGTCCGGCGCTGCTCGTCATAGGCGGCGTACACGCGGGCGAGTTCGGGCGAGGTCGCCGGCAGCACCGAGCGGGCGACCGCGACGGCCGACGGCGCCGTCCCGGTGTAGGCGGCGCGGTAGGCGTCGATGGCGCGGGCGAGTTCGGCGCCGTAGTCGTCGATCTGCCCGCTGAGGATCGTGCTCAGCAGCAGGCGCAGGCCGAGACGCCCGACCCGCTGCGCCGAGGCCACGGAGCCGCCGCCGTACCAGATCCGTCCCGGCAGCGTGGGGCTGGTCGGCCGGACGGAGAGCTCGGTGCCCGCGGGCAGCAGGCCGGCGGGGTCGGTGATCGTGCCGATGGTCTCGCCCCGTACACCGCGCAGGAACGCGGCAAGCCTGCTCAGCGACTGCTCGCGGCCGTCGTTCGGTTCCTGTCCGAACAGCGCGTCAAACCCGCCCTGGCCGGTACCGAGGCCGAGCTGGAGACGGCCGCCGCTGAGCAGGTCGGCGGTGCCGGCCGCCTCGGCCAGCAGCACCGGGTCCTCGTAACGGACGCCGATGATGGCGGTGCCGAGCCCGATGCGTGCGGTGTGCTGGGCGACGGCGGCATGGAAGACCATCGGTGCGGCCAGGTAGTTGTCGAAGTGACGCTGGTAGACCCAGCCGGTGTCGTAGCCGAGCTGTTCGGCGACGCGGAACAGCTCGATGCCGTCGCGCAGCGCCTCGGCGGCGCGCCCGCTGGGAAAGGAGATGCGGGCGTTGAACCCGAGCCGCAGCCGGCGTCCCGGCGTCGCCGGCACCGACAGGCTGGGTGACGGCGACGGGCTGGGTGATGCCGACGGGCTCGGGGCGGCGGCCGCCGCGGTGGTCACGGAGGCTGCGGACGTCGTCATGGAACGCTCCTTGAGGTCTGGTGGGGGACGCGGGTGGCGGTGTGCTCGCGCCAGGCGGCGTGCAGGTCGGCGTAGCGGCCGGGAACGCGGACGAGCTCGTCGTGGTGACCGTCCTGGACGAGGCGGCCGTCGTCGAAGACGAGGATGCGATCGGCGCGCTCGGCGGTGACCATGCGGTGCGCGATGGAGACGGTCGTGCGGCCGGCGGTCAGGGCGGCGAGGGCCCGCTGCACGCGCACGTCGGTGGCGGGATCGACGCCGCTGGTCGCCTCGTCGAGGACGAGCAGATCGGGGTTGACCAGCGCGGTGCGGGCCAGCGCCACGAGCTGACGTTCCCCCGCGGACAGCCGCTCGCCGCGCACCCCGACGCGGGTGTCGGGCCCGTCGGGCAGGCTGTCCAGCCAGGGGCGCAGGCCGAGCGCCGCGACGATCGCCGCCAGCGCGGCCATGCCCCCGCCATCGCCGTCGTTTCGGTGGGCGAGCAGGATGTTCTCGGCGATGGTGACGTCGAACAGGAACGGATCCTGGGGGACGATCGTGACACGGCGGGCGAACGAGCGGTCCGCGATCCGGCCGGCCGGGACGCCGCACAGCAGGACCTCACCGTCGCGGGGCGCGAGCTCCCGGGTGAGCAGCCGGGCGAAGGTGGTCTTACCCGAGCCGGTCTCGCCGACGACGGCGATGTGCTCACCGGGTGCGATGACCACGTTCAGTCCGCGTAGCACGGGCGGCCCGTCCTCGCCGTAGGCGGCGCTCACCGCGCGTAGCTCGACATCGATCGGACCGGCGGGCAGCGGCAGGGCGCCGGCCCCCTCGACCGCGCCCGCACCGACGGCGCCGGTGGGTGTGACGAGCAGTTCCAGCGCGCGGCGCCCGCCGGCCACCGCGTTCTGGGCCTCGCCGAGCATCTGTACGAGCGTCTGCAGCGGCCGCACGAAGAACGTGACCAGCAGCAGTATCGCGACCAGCTGACCGGCGCTCAGGTGCAGCGCCGGCTCCCACCGGGTGTGGGCACCGGACCAGCGCACGCCGGCGACGACCACGAACGCCGTCATCGTCGAGATGGCGAGCTCACCCACCGAAATGCTGGTGGACAGCGGCAGCAGCACGCGTCGCTGCGCGGCCGCGGCGTCCTCGACGGCGGCGTCGACGGCCGCCCGGGTGCGGGCCTCGGTGGCGGTGGCGCGGATGACGGTGATGCCGGCGACCGCCTCGCCGACCGCGGACGCCAGGTCCGCCATGGCGCGGCGCGCGGCGGTGAACCGGCGGCCGACCACCGCCTGCAGGCGGCGCATGCCGAGGAACAGCAGGCCGGCCAGTCCCAGCACGGGCAGCGCGAGCTGCCAGGATGCGGCCGCGATCAGGCCGGCGGCCAGCACCATCTGGACCGTGCTGACCAGCAGCATGACGCCGCCGTTCTGGACGAAGGTCGTCACCGCGTCCAGGTCGGCGGTGAGGCGGCTGGTGAGGTCGGCGGGGCGCACCGCCGCGGACGTGCCCGGCGCGAGCGCGTGGAGGTGCGCGATCCCGGCGGCACGCATTTCGGCCAGCGCGGCCTCCACTCCCCGGTAGACCCGCAGGTTCAGCCACCAGGACGCCAGCAGCGCGCCGACGGTGGCCGCCGCGCCGACGGCGACGGCGCGCCCGACCACTCCGCCGAGGTCGGAGCCGGGCCGGGACAGTCCATGGTCGAGGGCGTACTGCACCGTCAGGGGGGTGACGATGCGCCCGGCGCCGGCGGCCAGCGCCAGCAGCAGGGTAAGCGGCAGGCCTCGGATCAGCGCCCGCGCCAGCGTCGGCGTGGTCGTGCGGACCAGCCGGAGCAGCTCGCGCGGCGACGTCCGATCCAGGTCGGCGAGGCCGCGCTCAGGCATGGGCCCCACGGGCATCCTGCTGGACGTAGGCGTCGAGGATGTGCCGGTAGTCGGGTTCGGCGGCGTGCAGCGCGGCGTGGGTGCCGGTGGCCACGAGCCGCCCGCCGCGCAGGAACGCGACCCGGTCGGCGATCAGGACGGAACTCGGCCGGCCGCCGACGATCAGGATGCTCACCTGGCCGCGCAGACGTGCCACCGTGTCGAGCACGCCCCGCTCCACCGCCGGGTCGAGTGCGGAGGTGGCGTCGTCGAGCAGCAGCGCGCGGGGGTCGCGCAGCAGGGCTCGGGCCAGGCACAGCCGCTGGCGCTGCCCGCCGGACAGGCGGGCGCCGCGTTCCCCGACGCGGGTGTCGAGGCCGTCGGGCAGCGCGCGCACCACGTCGGCGGCGCCGGCGGCGGCCAGCGCGCGCCAGATCTCCGGCTCGGTGTAGGGGCGCCGTTCGCGCGGATGACCCTGGAGCTGGAGGTTGTCGCGGACGCTGGCGGCGAACAGCCATGCGGTCTGGGGGACGACGCCGACATGCGCGCTGATCTCGCCTCGGGCGAGATCAGCCGCATCGACACCGTCGATTTCGACGCTGCCCTCGGTGGGGTCCGTGAGGCCGCCGAGCAGGTCGACGAGGGTGCTCTTGCCCGCGCCGGTGGCACCGACGAGGGCGAGGATCTCCCCGGCCCGGACGTCGAGGTCGATGCCGGCGAGCAGCCGGGTGTCGCCGCGCACCAGCCCGAGGCGGCGGGCCCGCAGGGCGAGCGGGCCGGAGCCGGTGAGGGTGGCGGCGCCGCGCTCGACGACCTCGGCGCGGGTCAGCACCTCGCCTGCCCGGGCGCGGCCGGCGGCCGACACCGGCAGCATCCCCAGGAAGCGGCTGATCACGCTGAGTGGGATCGCGATGGTGAGCAGCAGGTAGACGATCTCGACGAGCGCGCCGACGCTGAGCGCACCGGCCTGCACCCGCTGTGCCCCCACGGCGAGCACCGCGAGGATCGCGAGGGCCGGCAGCAGCTCCAGCAGAGGGTCGAACAGGGAGCTGACGGCGCCCATCGACGTGGTGGCCGCGCGCAGGCGGTCCGCGGCGGCGCCGACGCGGGCCCGCTCCCGGTCGGCGACACCGAGCGTGCGCACGACCTGCCCGCCCTCGACGCTTTCCAGGGCGAGCGCGGCGAACTCGCCGCGGCGGCGCGCGGCGAGAGCCGCCCGGTCGGCGAGCAGCCGCTGGTAGAGCAGGTTCAGGCCGAGGACGGCGGCGACGAGAACGAGGCCGACCAGCCCGAACGCCGTGTCACGCAGGAACATCTCGGTCGTCGTCACGACCAGCATGATCGCCATGCCGGCGGCGAAGTAGAACATGACCATCGGCAGCCACAGGGCCTCGACGTCGGTGACGGCGGTCGCGACGAGGCGCCCGGGCGGGTGGCGGCGATGCCAGGACAGGTCGAGGTCCAGGTAGCGACGGGCGAGTGCCCGGCGGATCCGCGCCTGGGAGCCGTACTGCACGTGCCCGGTGGCCACGCCGCGCACGACGATCGTGATCCAGCGCAGCAGGGAGACGCCGAGGATCGCGCCCGCCGCGGCCCACCAGGTGCCGGCCGGGACGGGTTGGCCGGCGAGAGCGGGAATGATCAGATGGTCGGTGGCCCAGCCGATCGCCGCGGCGCCGAGGACCATGGTGATCCCGTTCACGACGCCTGCGACGGTGGCGAACAGCGCCGGTCGCCCGTGGGCGCGGGACCCGTCCACCATGGTCGCCAGCCCCGCCCACAGCGAGCTGTCCCCCCTGCGGACC
>NZ_FZMO01000271.1 GCF_900197875.1 Frankia canadensis
CGCCCGACCCCGCCGGCACACACCCGCCCGTCCCGACCGCCGTGGTCTCCGCCGACTCCGCGCTCGCAGCTACTCCAGCCGTGCCCGTGCCCGTGCCCGTGCCCGTGCCCGTGCCCGTGCCCGTTCCCGTTCCCGTCAACCCGGTCGTTGCGGCGGCCCACGCGTTCCCGGACACCCAGATCGTGCCGGCGGCGTCGGCGGTAGAGACGGTGCAGGTCTGCCCCTACCCGGGGCTCGCCTCGTTCGACGCGTCGTCCCAGCAGTGGTTCCACGGGCGGGAGCGCGCGACGGCCGATCTGGTGGGCCGGCTCGCGTCTCGGCTCGATGGTGCCGGGCCGCTGGTGCTGGTCGCCGCGTCGGGGGCGGGGAAGTCGTCGCTGCTGCGCGCCGGGCTGCTGCCCGCGCTGGCGCGGGGTGGGCTGCCGGGGTCGGCGTCCTGGCCGCAGGTCGTGGTCACGCCGACGGACCGCCCGATCCGCGAGCTCGCGAGGCGCACCGCGCGGGTGCTGGGCCTGCCGGCGGCGATGAGCGTGCTGCTCGAAGGCGCCGTCGCCGACCCCTACCGGCTCACCGGGATGCTCGCCGAGCTGCTCGACCGGTCCGAGGGCGGCCGCGAAGGGGGCCGTCGCCTCGTGGTCGCCGTCGACCAGTTCGAGGAGACGTTCACCCTCTGCGCCGACGAGGCGGAACGGGATGCTTTCATCCGCGGCCTGTGCGCGGTGGCCCGCGGCTCGGGCCAGGGCACGCCGCCGGCGGTGGTGGTGCTGGCGGTGCGCGCCGACTTCTTCGCGTCCTGTGCCGCCCATCCGGATCTGGTCGACGCGTTGCAGTCGGGGCAGTTCGTGGTCGGCCCGATGACCGCGAGCGAGGTGCGGGAGGCGATCGTCGAGCCGGCGCGCCAGGCCGGCCAGCGGCTCGAACCGGGCCTGGTCGAGGTGATGCTGCGCGACCTCGGCGCCGAGGCGGCGACCAGCGACGTCGTCGCTGATCCCGGCTCCCTGCCGCTGCTCGCCCACGCACTGCGGGCCACCTGGCTCGCGCGCGAAGGCGACACTCTCACCGTCGCCGCCTACCAGCGCATCGGCGGCCTGACCGGCGCGATCGCCCAGACCGCCGAGGAGATGTACGCGGCGCTGGACGCGGACGGCCAGCGGCTTGTCTGGCCGCTGCTGATGCGGATGGTGCGGGTCGGCGAGGGCGGCGACGACACCCGCCGGCGGGTGTCGCGGACCGAGTTGCTCGCCCAGATCGGCGATCCGGCGGCGCCGGTGGTGTTCGACGCGCTGGTGCGGGCCCGTCTCGTCGAGGTGGACGCCGACACCGCGCAGATCGCCCATGAGGCGCTGCTGCGGTCGTGGCCGCGGCTGCGGGAGTGGATCGATCTGGACCGGGCGGGGGCGCTCGCCTGGCAGCAGCTCACCGAGGCGTCGGAGACCTGGGAGCGCAGCGGCCGCGACCCGTCCTACCTGATCTCCGGCACCCGGCTGGCCGCCGCCCGCGACTGGGTCGAGACCGGCGAGCGTCACGCGGGTCTCGGCGCCGGGGCGCGAGAGTTCTACGACGCGAGCAGCGACCGGGAGCACGGCGAGCAGCGCGCCGCGGCGGCCCGGACCCGCCGGCTGAAGATCCTCGCCGCCGTGCTGACGGTCCTCGCGCTACTCGCCGTCGGCTCGACCGCCTACGCCTACGACCAGCGTTCGTCCGCCGACCAGGACCGGGACCGGGCGCTGTCGCAGTCGATCGCCGCCCGCGCCGACAAGCTGCGCCCCCTCGACCCGAGCCTCGCCGCGCAGCTCAGCCTGGTCGCCCACAACGTTGCCGACACCCCGGAGGCGCGCACGGCGGTGCTCGCCGCGGCGACGGTGACCCGCCAGATCGGCGCCCACACCCTCCCGATCGGCGCGGTCGCCTACAGCCACGACGGGAAGCTGCTGGCCACCGGAGGCGACGACCACGCGGTCGTACTGTGGGACGGCACCGACAAGAACCGGCAGGGCCCGCTCGGGCGGCTGCCGGACGTGGCCCACGGCGGGCACGCCTTCGCGGTGAAGTCGGTGGCGTTCAGCCCGACCGCGCCGGTGCTCGCCACCGGCGGCTCCGACGGCCAGGTCAAGCTGTGGGACGTGGCCCGCCCGTCCACCCCGCGGCTGCTGGCCACCCTGCCGCCGGCGCCCGACCACCGGGAGGTCTACGCCCTCGCGTTCAGCCCCGACGGGGCGATGCTCGCCACCGGCGGCTACGGGACCACGGTGGTGCTCTGGGACGTCACCCGTCCGGCCACCCCGGTCCGGTCGGGGGCGCTGGCCGGCCACACCGACGTGGTGCGGGCGGTCGCCTTCACCCCGGACGGGCGGCACGCCGTCACCGCGTCCGCCGACGGGCACGCGGCGGTCTGGGACGTGACGAACCCGTCCGCGCCCCAGTTGCTCGCCGGGCTCGTCGACCCGAACGCGCCCTCGGGCCCGAACCTGCCGGGGATACTCGCCGTCGCGGTCAGCCGGGACGGCCGCGGCGTCGTCACCGGCTCGGAGGCGGGCGTCATCAGCCACTTCGACATCTCCCAGCCGGCCGCGCCGGTGCCGGCGAAGACGGACGTGGCCGCGTCGATCACCGTGACCGGGCTCGCCTACCTCGACGCGACCAACGTCATCGCCACCACCAGCAGCGACGCCGCCTTCATCGTCGATCCGGCCCGCTCGTCGTCGGTGCTGACGTCGATCACCGTCGGCTGGAACACCTGGGCGGTGGCGGTCAGCCCCACCGACGCGACGATCGCGATCGGCGCCGAGGACGGGGTGCTGCGGCGCACACCGTGGACTGGTCTGATCGCCAGCCACACCGGGTCGATGCAGGCCGGCGGCACCTTCTTCCACAGCCGGATCCTGGCCACCGGCGACGACGCGGGCGAGCTCGCGCTGTGGCGGATCGACGGCGAACGCCACGTGACGGAACTGTCCTCCGTGGAGGCGCACGACGGCAGCTTCAGCGGCCTCTACTGGATCGCGGTGCGCCCGGACGACCAGGTGCTCGCGACCTCCGGCGACGGCGGCATCAGGTTCTGGGACGTCGCCGATCCCGCCCATCCACGGCAGACAGGCAGCATCATCGAGAACGACCGGACGGGCCACATCATCGAGTTCAGCCCGGACGGCCGCCTGCTCGCGGTCGGCAGCGGCAACGACATCGCCGTCTGGGACGTCTCGGACCCGGCGCACCCGGTCTCGCTGGCCCACAACAACTCCGCGCACCGCACCGACGCCGTCCTGGAACGCATCGCGTTCTCTCCCGACGGCACCCTGATGGCCAGCGTCGGCACCGACCGGCAGATCATCCTCTGGGATCTGCGCCGCCGCGGCCGGCTCACGATCGACAGCCGTCTCGGCGGATTCGCCGGTAAGATCAACGACATCGGCTTCGCCCCCCGAGGCCGCACTCTCGCCGCGGGTGGTGACGGACGGGTGGTCTACCTCTACGACCTGACCAACCCGGCCCGTCCCACTGAGATCGGCCGGCTGGCCCCGCACAACGGCGCCATCCTCAAGCTGCGCTTCAGCCCCGACGGCCGGACGCTCGCCACCGGAGGCGCGGAGATCCGGCTGTGGGACGTGTCCAACCTGCGCGCGCCAAAGCCGCGGGGCGACTTCCTCACCGGCTTCGACACCTGGGACCTGTTGTTCACCGCGGACAACGCCGATCTGGTCCCCGTCCTGCACGAACCGGCGATCGGCCTGCTCGGTCTCGACGTCGACCGGCAGGCGAGCATGATCTGCGCCGCTGCCGGCGACCCCATCACCCGGGAGGAATGGCGGCGCTACCTGCCCGACCTGCCCTACCGCCCGCCGTGCCGATGACGCGGATGACGCCGATGGCGAGGCGGGTTCGGTGACGCTCGACTTCACCCGGATCGAGGCCGCGCTGCCCGACTACCGGATCCAGGGCATCATCGGGCACGGCGGCTTCGGGCTCGTGCTGGCCGGCCAGCACCGTTACCTCGACGAACGCCAGGTCGCGATCAAGATGCTGGTCGGCGAGTCGGACAACGCCGACGGCCAGACCCGCTTCCGGGCGGAGGCGCGGCTGCTCGAACGGCTCGCCCATCCGCACATCGTCCGGATCTACAACTACACCGAGCAGAACGAGCTGCGCCTGCTCGTGATGGAGCGGCTCGGGGAGACCCTGCGGGCCCGGGCCCGAACCGGTCTGAGCGCCGACCAGGTCGTCGCGGTCGGGCTCGCGGTCGCGGCAGCGCTCGAACGAGCCCACGAGGAATCGGTCTTCCACCGCGACATCAAGCCCGACAACATCCTGTTCGCCGCGGACGGGCAGCCGAAGGTCACCGACTTCGGCATCGCCAAGATCCTCGAGTCGGCCGCCGCCACCGCCACCATGATCGGCACGCCCCGCTACATGGCCCCGGAGCAGATCACCCAGAGTGGTATCGGCCCCGGCTCGGACCTGTACGCGCTCGGCGTCGTCCTGTTCGAACTGCTCACCGGCGAGACGCCGTTCCCCCGCGAACCCGGCTCCGCCGAGCTGGCCGACCGGCTGACCCGCGCCGAGCCCCCGCCGATGCCGTCCGCGCCCCCCGGCATCGCCGCCGCCGTCCGCCACACCCTGGCCGGGAACATCGACGACCGCCCCCCGTCCGCCCGCGCCTTCGCCGTGGAACTCGCCCGCGCCGCGGCCGACGCCTGGGGCCCCGGCTGGCTGGACCGCTGCCCGCTGCCCCTGCACCTCCCCCAAGAGGTCCGCGACGCCGCCCAGACGGGAACCCCGCCGACGGGAGGCGGCGCCCAGGGCGGTGATGCCGACGCGGGCCCCTGGGCGGACGAACCGGCGACGATCATCGCCCCCTGGATGGCCGTCGACCGCTCCCACCCGTCCGCCTCCCCAC
>NZ_FZMO01000273.1 GCF_900197875.1 Frankia canadensis
CCCCTTCTCCGATCCCTCCCGCCTCGTCGACCCCCGGGCCTTCGCCGACGGTGATCCGTTCGCCGATGGGCACCCGCTAGACGACTCCCAGGCGCGTACCGAGCCCATCCCGTTCGCCGAGGCCCTCCCCGCGACCGGCCCGCTACCGGTCGTCGACCCGCGTCCCGCCGGCGACCCGCCGGCGCCGGGGCCGTCCGACCTGGCCTGACCGCACCACCCGCCGGCCGGCGCCCGCCCGCTGGGGCGGACGCCGGCCCGGACGGGCCACGGGCGGTACATAGACTGCGTCCATGGCCCGGCGTACCCAGACACTGGTGGTCACGTCGGTACTGGCGCTGGTGCTGCTCGTCGTGGGTCTCTGGCTGCCGGTACCGTTCGTCACCCTGGCCCCCGGGCCCGTCACCGACACCCTCGGCAGCGTCGACGGCACCCGGCTCATCTCGATCGAGGGTCGGCGCACCTACCCGACGTCGGGGCGCCTCGAGCTCACCACCGTCGAGGAGACCCCGAAGCTCAACCTGCTCAGCGCCCTGGGCGACTGGCTCGACTCGGACCGGGCGGTCGTGCCCACCGAGCTCATCCGGCCCCGCGGCTCCACCCAGGAGCAGGTGCAGCAGGAGAACGCGCAGGCCATGCTGGACTCGCAGGACCAGGCGACGGCCGCCGCGCTCGGCCGGCTCGGCATCGAGCCCACCGGGCACGCGATCGCGGTCTACACCGTTCCCGCGGGCTCCCCGGCCACCGACAGGCTCACCGCGGGTGACGTGATCACCCAGGTGAACGGCGTGGCGGTGACGAGCCAGAACCAGCTGCGCGCCGAGGTCGGCAAGGTGCGCCCCGGGACGCCGGCCACCGTCGGCTACAAGCGGGACGGCAGACCGGCCACGGTCACGATCACCACCCGCCCGGCCACCGACGACCCGGCCCGCGCGATGATCGGCATCACCACGACCGACAAACGGACCTATCCGTTCACGGTGAAGATCCGTCTCTCCGATGTCGGCGGCCCGAGCGCGGGCCTGATGTTCGCGATGGGCATCGTCGATCTGCTCACCCCGGGCGAGCTGACCGGCGGTAAGACCATCGCCGGCACGGGGACGATCACCGCGGATGGTCAGGTGGGCCCGATCGGCGGCATCCAGCAGAAGGTGCTCGGCGCCCGGGCCTCCGGGGCCACGGTCTTCCTCGTGCCGGCGGCGAACTGCGCGGACGCCCGCGGGGTGGACAGCGCGAACGCGCCCCGCCTGGTCAGGGTCGACACCCTGGACGGTGCGCTGAAGGCCGTCGATGCGCTGCGGACGAATCCGGCCGCTGCCGTCCCGTCCTGCTGAGCTGGTCTGGGCCCGCCCGTAGTGCTGTCCGCCCTGGCACCGCCCGCCGCCGTGCCGTCCGGGGACGGCACGGCGGTGCGGCCGCCGGGCCCGGTGCCGCGCGCCGCCGGGCCCGGCGGGTGCTCACTGGAACGTCGCGAGCAGCCCGTCGATCAGGTTGTCGGCGAGATCGGGGTCGACGACCAGCTCGTCGTCCCCGCGCACGCGCAGGCAGGAGGCGTGCAGCCCGGTGCGGGTCACCCCGACGGCGAGGCGGACGTCCTGGCGCTCGGGGTGGTTGGCCGCCCAGTACTCGATCTCGTCGTCCGAGTAGGGGGCCTCCTCCTCGGCGCTGGGCGGGAGCACGACCAGTTCGGTGACCAGGACGCAGCCCAGCACCTCCGGGGGCCAGCCGATGCCCGCGAGCACCTCGTCGAGGCGCCCCACCGGCAGCGGTTCCTGCTCGACCGGGGTCAGCGAACCGGGCGGGGAGTCCCCGATGTGGGGCGCCAGCGCCGGCTCGCGGGCCAGCAGGTCGGCGGTGTCGGCGAGTGCGTAGACCTGGCTGGGCTGATCCCAGCCGGAATCGGCGACGTGCCGCTCGACCTCGAGTACGACGGAGGTCAACTCCGTGATGTTCGGGCTGCTCACCAACCCATCCTCTCCGATCCCCCCGTGGGGGCTGGCGTAGGTTGCCGTACAGGGGGTGCTTCGCACCGCGTGCCGGGGCTGCCCGGCCGGCAGGTCCCGGACCCACCCTTGCCGCCGCGGGCCGCCGTCACCGGCGGTCCGGCGGCCATCTGATCCATAACGTCCTGACCGCACGGAGGAACTGTGGCAACGACCAGCCGCCGCCCGGTGCTGACCCGCGCCACGGTTTTTGTCCCGGTGCTGCTGGTCGTGCTGCTCGCGATCGTGTTCGTCGTCGTCTTCACGCGGTTCTACACGGACCTGTTGTTCTATCGCTCGGTCGACTTCAGCAAGGTCTTCACCACCGTCATCTACACCCGGATCCTGTTGTTCATCCTCTTCGGCGCGGTGATGGCCGTCGTCATCGGGGCCAACATCGTACTGGGATACCGGCTGCGCCCGCCGCTTCGGCCGTTGTCGACGGAGCAGCAGAACCTCGAGCGCTACCGGTCGGCGATCGAGCCGTACATGAAGCTGATCCTGCTCGGGATCGCGGCGGTGTTCGGGCTGGCCGCCGGGCTGTCCGCGTCCGAGCGCTGGCGGACGTGGCTGCTGTGGGTGAACGGGGTGCCGTTCGGGAAGACCGATCCGCAGTTTCACCGGGACATCAGCTACTACACGTTCACCTACCCGTTCCAGCGTTTCCTGCTCGGATTCCTGCTGGCCGCGGTGCTGCTGTCGCTGCTGGTCACCGTGCTGACCCACTACCTGTTCGGGGGAATCCGGCTGCAGACGCCGGGGGAGCGGGTGACCCCGGCGGCCAAGGCACACATCTCCGTGCTGCTCGGGCTGCTGGCGCTGCTCAAGGCATGGGCCTACTACCTGGACAGGTTCGGGGCGGTGTTCTCCGCGCGCGGGGTGGCCACCGGTGCCTCCTACACGGACGTGCACGCCGTGCTGCCGGCGAAGCTGATCCTGCTGTTCATCTCGCTGGCCTGCGCCGTGCTGTTCATCGTCAACATCTTCCAGCGCGGCTGGACGCTGCCGCTGCTCGGCGCGGGCATCCTGGTGCTGTCCTCGGTGGTGATCGGCGGCATCTATCCGGCGATCGTCCAGCAGTTCCAGGTGCGGCCGAACGAGGCGAGCCGCGAGCAGCCGTACATCGAGCGCAACATCCAGGCGACCAGGGCCGCCTACGGCATCGAGAACGTGAAGGCGCAGCCCTACGGGGCCCGAACCGACGTCACCGCTCAGCGGGTCGCCACGGACACCGGGACGGTGCCCAACATCCGGCTGCTCGACCCGAGCAAGCTGTCGCGGACCTTCCAGCAGAGCCAGCAGATCCGCGGCTACTACACGTTCCCGAAGACCCTCGATGTGGACCGCTACACGGTCACCGGCGCCGACGGCAAGAAGACCACCGGCGACTACGTCGTGGCCGTCCGGGAGCTGAACCAGGCCGGCCTGGGCGCCGAGCAGCGCAACTGGATCAACGAACACCTCACCTACACCCACGGCAAGGGATTCGTCGCCGCACCGTCGAACACGGTGCACGAGGGCCAGCCCGTCTTCGACCAGGGCGAGCGCGACCTGCCACAGGAAGTCGCCTTCGGCGTCAGGGAGAACCGGGTCTACTTCGGTGAGCTGTCGCCGAACTACTCGGTCGTCGGTACCCGGCAGGCGGAGATCGACGGCCTCGGCCCCGGCAACACCCAGGCCACGACGACCTACACCGGCGACGGCGGCGTCTCGATCGGCTCCACGTTCCGGCGCACCCTGTTCGGGCTGCGCTTCGGTGAGAAGAACCTGCTGCTGTCCAACGACATCACCAAGGACTCGCGGATCCTCTACGAGCGCAACCCGCGGGACCGGGTGAGCAAGGCGGCCCCCTGGCTCACGCTTGACGGCGACATGTACCCCGCCATCGTCAACGGCCGCATCACCTGGATCCTCGACGGTTACACCACCTCCGACGGCTACCCCTACTCCGCCCGGCGCACCCTCGGCGACGTCACCGCCGACTCGGTCACCGCGCAGAGCGGCAACCGGGCCCAGCAGCCGCCGAACCAGGTCAACTACATCCGCAACTCGGTGAAGGCCACCGTCGACGCCTACGACGGCACCGTCACCCTGTACGCCTGGGACGAGTCCGACCCGGTGCTGCGGACCTGGATGAAGGCCTTCCCGGACACGGTGCAGCCGAAGAAGGACATCTCCCCGTCGCTGATGGAGCACCTGCGCTACCCCGAGGACCTGTTCAAGGTGCAGCGTGACCTCATCGGCCAGTACCACGTGTCCGACCCGCGGGACTTCTACTCGCAGGAGGACTTCTGGCAGGTCTCGGACTCACCGGACGGCAGCGGGCAGCCGCAGCCGCCGTTCTACGTCTACAGCCAGCTCCCCGACCGCCGCGAGCCGTCCTACAACCTCACCTCGCCGCTGATCTCGGCCCGCTCGTCGAAACTGGCCGCGTACATGGCGGTGTCCAGCGACCCGGCCAACTACGGCCGGTTCACCCTGCTGCAGCTGCCACCGGGTGACACGATCAACGGGCCCGTCCAGGTCCAGGGCGCCATCGAGGCGAACGCGGACGTGGTCAAGAACCTCGCCCTGTGGCGGGGCGTGGGCTCGCAGACGATCGAGGGCAATCTGCTGACCCTGCCCGTCGCCGGCGGCCTGCTCTACGTCGAGCCGTACTACGTGCAGGCCCGGGGGAGCTCGGGCTACCCCCTCCTGCAGGGCATCGCGACCGTCTACGGGGAGAGCATCGGATTCGGCTCGTCGCTCGGGGAATCGCTGGATAAGGCCTTCGGCACCGGAGCCGGCGCCGCGGCTGCCGGGGCCGGGACGGGGGCCCCCACCACCGGCGGTGCGGGTTCGGGCGGGGGC
>NZ_FZMO01000276.1 GCF_900197875.1 Frankia canadensis
GTCCAGGGCCGGCACCGGGGTCAGCTCGGCGGGACGGCCGGTGGCGCCCCCCGGGACGGCACGCCATCGGCCGGAGCCGCCGGGGGCGGGTACGGGATCGACGCGGCCTCGGGGGCGTGCTCCGCCTCCTGGGCGGCCAACCTGCGCGCGATGGCCTCGGCGCGGTCGCGGCTCACCTGCTCGTCGCGGGTCGGCCCGCGAGGCAGCATCGGCTCGGACGGCTCTTCGTCCCGCATCGCGGTGCCTCCCGGTCACGTGCCTGCCTGTGCGGCGCGGAAGGCACCATTGCCGGTGCGTTCCGATCTCCGACGCTCTTTCTAGTGGCCGCCGGGCCCACGCGGCAAGGGCCGTCTCCCGTGGTCGACGCGCCTGGGCCGACCAGTAATGTGATCATGATACTCTCGCCGACGCTGGCGTGAAAAGAACTACAGCACGCCCCGGGGATCCCGGTTTACACTGACCGGGTAAGCCGGTATAAGACCGACGGTGAACGTCCGCGTCGGTCGCCTGACTATTTCCGGCGGCATTACCAGTATTCTGGCCGACGAGTGGAAGGGCGCCGGATCAGGCGGCCACGCCACATCGTGGGAGGAGTACTGATGGCGGCTCGCAGCCTGCCCGCCATGCACATCCGCCGATGGACGGTCGTGGTTCTCGTCGTTCTGTACGCCATGGCCGTGGTCGCCGTCGCGGCGGCGACGTCGAGGGGCGCGAGATCGTATTTCTCCGACCCGCCGCGCAGCACGGCCCTGACCACCTCCACGGCCCCGGCCAGGCCGACGCCGGCGGCGCGCACCCGCTTTGCCAAGACCGCGTCGGGCGCGCCGTCGGCCGCCGCGGCGCCACCCAGCTCGTCGCCACCGTCGCCGTCCATCGGCGGCACGCCGGTCCCGCCCGGCGCCACGGGCCGCGCCGGCGGCGAGCCCGCAGCCCCGCCGCCGGCGGCGCCCTCACCCAGGTCCGTCCCGGGCGGTGCCGCCCGGAGCAGCGCGCCGCGCGCCGCGCCCGCGCCGGTCCCGGCGCCCGTCCCGAAGCCGCAGGCGGCCACGACCGTCTGGGTCAACGTCGCGACCCAGCTGTGCTTCGACAGCAACGCCAGCGGCAACGTCTACACGCTCGGCTGCAACAACGGCGACTACCAGCGCTGGGAGATCTCGGCCCGGGCCAGTGGCGTGCAACTGCGGGACGCCCGGACCGGACTGTGCGCGGCCACCCACGCGAACTACGGCTCGGACGGCGTCAAGCTGCGCGGCACCGTGTACGCCACGGCCTGCGGCGGCCAGCCGGCGCAGGTCTGGATCAGGTCGGACGAACGATTCGGCGCGGTTTTCCGGAGCACCGCCACCGGTGAGTGCCTGGACAGCGACGGCAGCGGAGCTGTTTACACCCAGGACTACAACGGCGGTAACTATCAGCACTGGAACAATCCGTGAACGCCAGGAAACGGCCGCGGGATTTGCGTCGCGGCGCCCGGTCGCGCAGGCTGTACCCACATGGACTATCGCGTACTCGGCCGCACCGGCGTGCGGGTCTCGCCGCTGTGCCTCGGCGCCATGATGTTCGGCACCTGGGGCAATCCGGACCATGACGACTCGATCAGGATCATTCACCGGGCGCTGGACGCCGGGATCAACATCATCGACACGGCGGACGTCTACTCCGACGGCGAGTCCGAGCGAATCGTCGGCCGGGCGCTGGCCGGGCGGCGCGACGACGTCATCCTCGCCACCAAGCTGTTCATGCCGATGGGCCCCGGGCCGAACCAGCGTGGGCTGTCCCGGCGCTGGATCGTCGCCGAGGTGGAGAACAGCCTGCGCCGCCTCGGCACCGACTGGATCGACCTCTACCAGGTCCACCGCCCCGACCCGTCCACCGACATCGACGAGACGCTGGGTGCGCTGACGGACCTCGTCCGCGCCGGGAAGATCCGCTACTTCGGCAGTTCGACGTTCCCGGCGCACGAGGTGGTCGAGGCGCAGTGGGTGGCCGAGCGCCGGGGCCGCGAGCGGTTCGCCACCGAGCAGCCGCCCTACTCGCTGCTCGTGCGGGGCATCGAGGCCGATCTGCTGCCGGTGGCGCAGAAGTACGGGCTCGGGGCGCTGCCGTGGAGCCCGCTCGCCGGCGGATACCTGTCCGGGCGCCATACCCGCGACGGCGGTGCGGTCACCAGCACTCGGTTGGAGCGTGTCCCCGGCCGGTTCGACCTGGCCCTGCCCGCGAACCAGCGCAAGGTCGAGGCCGCGATCGCGTTCGGCGACCTCGCCGCCGAGCTCGGCATCACCCTGATCGAGCTGGCGCTGGCGTTCGTCCTGCACCATCCGGCCGTCACGTCGGCGATCATCGGCCCGCGCACCATGGAGCATCTGGACAGCCAGCTCACCAGCGTCGACATCACCCTCGACGAGGCGACGCTGGACCGCATCGACGAGATCGTCTCGCCGGGCGTCACCGTCAACCCGCAGGACGCCGGCTACCTCCCGCCGGCCCTCGCCACCTCCGTCCTGCGCCGGCGCTCTTGACCATGCAGGAACCCCACCCCACACCCGCGCCCCACGCCACACCCGCGCCCGCGACGCCCACGACCGGTCCGGCGGCCAGCGACCTGCTGGACCTGCTCGCCACCACCCGGGCCATCCGGCGGCTGCGCCCGGATCCGGTCACCGACGACGAGCTCGCCACGGTGCTGTTCGCCGCGACCAGGGCACCGTCCGGTTCGAACCGCCAGCCCGGGCGCTTCCTCGTGCTGCGCGACGGACCGCGGGCTCGGCGCGCCAAGCAGCTGATCGGTGAGGGCGCACAGGCCGGCTGGGCGCAGAAGCGGACCACCGATCGGTACGACGAGGGGTCCGGGACACTCGCGGACTCACCGAAGGCCCGGATGGCCCGCACGATGGAGCGCTTCGTCGACACGTTCGACCAGACGCCCGTCGTCGTCCTCGCCTGCCTGGCCCGCTACCGCGAGCCCCGGCCCACCGACGGCGCCTCGATCTATCCGGCCTGCCAGAACCTGCTGCTCGCCGCCCGGGCGATCGGCCTCGGCGGCGTGATGTCCATGTGGCACGTCCCGGTCGAGGCTCAGCTGCGCGCCCTGCTGGACATCCCGGACGAGGTGGCGATCTCGGCGACGATCACGCTGGGGCGCCCCGAGGGCCGCCACGGCCCCGTCCGGCGCAGGCCCCTGCACGAGGTCGTCCATGAGGAGGGATGGGGCCTGCCCGCCGCCTGGGCCGTCGACCCGCCGGGCACCGCATACACCGCTGCCGGCCCCCCGACCGGCCATACCAGCCATCCAACCGGGCAGAACAACCCTCCTGCCGGACAGTCCGACTCCCCGAAGGGGCAAGTCGGCGCGCCCGCGGGATAGTCGGCCCCGCCGCGCCAACCTCGCCCGCCGCCAGGCGCGGAGGTTTATGCTCCCAGGCTAGGTACATATATTTCCGTGGACGTGAGGGGTGAGCATCGCGGTGAACGTGGGCGACACGGTAGGCGATCTGACGGGTGTCGACGAGACGGGTGCCGAGCTGCGCTTCGCCGACCTGCTCGCGAAGGGCCCGCTGGTGGTGTTCTTCTACCCGGCGGCGATGACCTACGGCTGCACCAAGGAGAGCTGCCACTTCCGCGACCTCGCCGGCGAGTTCGCCGACGCGGGTGCGAGCATCGTCGGGGTCAGCGCCGACGACGTGGCGAAGCAGGCCCAGTTCAGCGCCAAGCACTCGCTCGGTTTCCCACTGGTCGCCGACACGGACCGGTCCATCGCCGAGGCGTTCGGCGTGCGACGCAAGCGCGGCCCGAACAAGCGCTCGACGTTCGTCGTGGGCGGCGACCGCACCGTGCTCGCCCGCATCGACTCCGAGTTCGCGATGGGCCGCCACGCCAACCAGGCCCTCGAAACGCTGCGGGCAGGCCGCCCCGCCTGAGACGCGCCCCGCGCCCAGGGCCGCGCCGCGCAGGTCCGGCTGTCCCCCTGGGGCCGTGCCACCACCGTCAGCGAGGCCCTGAGAAGGCGCATGGTCCGCGGCCGCGACCACGAGTCCTACGACTCGTGGTCGCGGAAGCGTTCGAGTTCGGTGTTCCAGTCGACCAGGTCGCCCTCCGCGCCGGAGGGGACCGCCGCATAGGTGTCCCGCAGGAACGCGGCGACATGCTCGTAGGGCAGCTGGACGTCGGCCTGCCCGGCGGCCGACCGCAGCGTCAGCGCGAGCAGGCGGCTCCCGCCGTGGAACGCCGGGCGGACCTCGACCGCGCCGACGCCGGCCGGCCGGCGCGCGCCGTCGATCAGCAGTTGCCGGGCGAACGTCCAGGTCACCGTCCGGACGTCCGCCGTGCGCAGCCGCAGGCTCACGGCGAACGGGTCGGCCTTGTCGAAGCAGAGCGTCGCCGGGAACGGAACCCGCGCGCCGTCGGGCTGGAGGTAGTAGCCCGACATCCTGCTCTCGAAGCGATCATCGACGGGCGACCGGTGCTGCGACATGGCTGGCGTCCTCCTGCTCCACGATCCCACCCGCCGGGCGGTCCGCGGCCCTCAGGTGTCGGGCGCCATCTTGGCATCCTCCCCGGGCTGAAGCTGCCGGCCGGGGATTCCCGTGCCTCGCGATACGGGTTCCTGCTTCATCAACAGATGCCTCCCCGTTCTAGGAGCGGGGTGGTCTCACTCCGTCTCCACAGGCTGACACCGCGAGCCCCGCGGCCAGAATGTTCCGTGCGGCGTTGACGTCCCGGTCGTGGTTGGTGCCGCAGGAGCGGCAGGTCCACTGTCGGACGTCGAGCGGCAA
>NZ_FZMO01000094.1 GCF_900197875.1 Frankia canadensis
GGCCCAGTTGTAGGCGAACCGGGCCGCCCCCGCGTGGCGACGCAGGTTCGCGGCCTGGGCGTCGTTCGGGTCGAGTGCGAACCGGTACGCCTGCAACGTCCTCATTCGGCCGCCTCAGTGACGGCGGCGACCGCGCGGCGGGCTCGGTTCGCGGCGGCGCGGCAGCCGTACAGCCGGGCGCACATCGAGGTCAGGATCTCGGTGATGTCGCGGACCAGGTCGTCATCGACCTCGGCTGGGTCCACGACGAGTAGGCGGCGGCCGTTCGCGGCGAGAGCGGCCTCGACGTACTCGGCGCCGAAGCGGGCGAACCTGTCGCGATGCTCGACGACGATCGTCGTCGCTGCGGGGTCGCGGAGCAGCGCGAGGAACTTCCGCCGATGCCCGTTCAACGCCGACCCGACCTCGGTCACGACCCTGTCGACACCCAGCCCCTGCCCGGTGGCCCAGCCGGTGACGCGAGCGACCTGCCGGTCAAGATCAGGCTTCTGGTCTGCGGACGACACCCCGGCGTACACGACCACCATGCCTGAAGTAGCCGGGCGGTCGGGCTCGCCGACGAGGATCAGGCCACCGACCTTGCGTGCCGGGACCGGGAGCTTGCCGGCGTGGAACCAGCGCTGGGCGGTCACGTACGCCACACCCTGCGACTCTGCCCACTCCTTGAGGTTCACATGAAAACTATAGCAATCTGAAGAGAGCTAACGAGTGCCAGCCGGGCAACAGTTACTACCCCCGCCGGCCGCACCCGCACGTCTCCGCCCGCGTGCGGGTGCGGTCAGGCGGGCTGCCAGAGCTCGACCCGGTTGCCCGCGGGATCGGTGACCCAGCCGAAACGGCCGACGCCCGCCATGTCCTGGGTCTGCGCGGCCACCTCCGCGCCCTTCTCGCGCAGCTGCGCGAGCATCGCGTCCAGGTCGCGAACCCGGAAGTTGAGCATGGCCCCCTGGGCGCGGGAGCCGAAGTAGTCGGTGTCGGCCTCGAACGCCGCGAACACCGTCGGGCCGGTTTCCGGCCGCCACAGCCCGTTCTCGTCCGCGTCGAGGCCCAGACAATCGCGGTACCACGCGGTCAGGGCCGCCGGATCGGCGGCCCGCAGAAAGTATCCACCGATGCCAAGCACACGTTCCATTCCGTCATCGTGCCACCACGACGACGAAGGCCGCGGGACCGGGGCGGATACCCATGGGTACCGCCGGCCGATCCCGCGGCCGTTTCGCGTGTTCTCGGCAGCCCCGGAGATCACCGACGTGTGTCGTGGTGACCGAGGCCAGTCCGTACGGCTTACCGCCGGGCGTAGCGCCGGCTGCGGCCGTGGGAGCGCCCGGAGCCGTGGCCGACGTTCCGCCAGATCAGCAGCACGATGATCGCACCGATGATGGAACCGACGATGCCGGACGGCTGCAGGGCGCCCTCGCCGATGTCCTTGTTGAACAGGACGTAGCCGAGGAATCCGCCGACAAAGGAGCCGATGACGCCGACGACGATGGTGCCGAGAATGCCGATCGGATCGGGGCCGGGAAGCACCAGGCGCGCGACGGCGCCGGCGACCAGACCGAGCAGAATCATGACAACAACGAAGGTGACCATTTTTGTTCTCCCTGCCGAGGTGACTTGACTTCTTCGTCCCCGCGGGATCAGCTCATAAACACCGCTTTGCAGTCGCATTCCGGACGGGCGAGAAAGGACGCCTCTCAGCCGGCGCGGCGGCGCCGGCGCGCCCGCCCGAGCGCCCACAGCGCGACGAGCGCGGCGGCGACGCCGCCGGTGGCCTTCGGGTTGCCGCGCGCCCGCTGACCGGCCGAGCGGACCGCCTTGCCGCTGGTGGCCAGCGTGCGTTCCGCGGTGGCGTTCACCTGTGGGTGCTGGGCGAGCTGCGCCCGCACGGTGCCGACCGCCCGGTCGCGGGCGCCGAGGGTCCGCTCCGTCGCGGCGGCGATGCGCGGGCTGTCGGCGGCCTTCTCCCGCACGGTGCCGGCGACCTTGCCCGCCGTCTCCCGGGTCCGCTCGGTCGCCGCGCCGACGTGCGGCGCGAGCGTCTGGGCGGCACCGTTGACCCGCTGGCGGACCTCGGCGGCGCCGAGCGCGACCCGCTCCCGCGCCCCCGGCGCGGCGGCCTCGGGACTGGCGGATTCGGGACTGGCGGATTCGGGACCGGGGGATTCGGGACCGGGGGATTCGGGCGCGGCGGATTCGGGCGCTGGATTCGGGGCCGCCGGGATCGGGTCCGCTGTCATCAGCTGATTCCTCTCTGGATGCGACTTCTGGATGCGATGTACGCCGCCGGGCGCCGGCCAACCACGGACAGGCACCACGAGATGTTCACGATCTGTTCTCCGCACGGCGGTACCCCGTCATCAATGTTGATAACACGATGTGTGTCAGGTGATCCGATGACGCACCGCACATCCCACGGTCAGATACGTCGCATACCGGTGCATAACGCCGCAGCGCCGTGCCTGGTGCCGGCCGTCGGTTACGGTGCGGACAGCAGCCCGACGCGTCAGGGGGTGGCTGATGTCGCAGGCGCAGGGGGCCGTCGCCGAGTGGAGTCGCGACGGTCCGCTTGACGGTGTGGCCACCCTCGCCGAGCGTCTGGCCGCGGGCGAGGTGTCGTCGCGGGAGCTGGTCGCCGCCGCGCTCGACCGGATCGAGGCCACCCAGGCGACGCTCAACGCCTTCCGCCGCCTGCGCGCCCGCGAGGCGCTCGAGGAGGCCGCCGCGGCCGACGAGGCGCTCGCCGCCGTGGCGGCGGCCGACCGCGGCCACGGCCGGGCCTGGCGGGCCGCGCGTGCCCACCGGCCGCTGCTCGGCGTCCCCATCGCGATCAAGGACGACACGGACATCGCCGGCCTGCCCACCGCGTTCGGCGCCATGGGCGAGTTCCCCCCGGCGGCGCGCGACAGCGAGATGGTCCGCCTGCTGAAGGCCGCCGGGGCGATCATCGTCGGCAAGACGAACACGCCCGAGTTCGGCCAGTGGCCGTTCACCGAGGGCCCGGCGTTCGGGGTGACCCGCAACCCGTGGGATCTCGACCATTCCCCGGGCGGTTCGTCCGGCGGCGCCGCGGCGGCGGTCGCCGCGGGACTGGTGCCCGCCGCGATCGGCTCCGACGGCGCGGGCTCGGTGCGTATCCCAGCGGCGTGGACGCATCTGGTCGGGATCAAGCCGCGACGCGGGCGGATCTCCAGCGCCCCGGTGGCCGAGCAGTTCAACGGCCTCACTGTCTACGGGCCGCTGACGAGGACGGTCGCCGATGGCGCCCTGCTGCTCGACGTGCTGTCCGGCAGCCTGCCGGTCGACCGGGCCCGCCCGCCCGCACCCGCGGAGACGTTCCTCGCCGCGGCCGGGCATCCGCCGCCGCGCCTGTGCGTCGGCCTGTCGTTGCATCATCCGTACAGCGGCATGCCGGCCAGCCTCGACCCGGCGGTGCGCGCCGGGGTGGAGCGGATCGCAGGAGCGCTGACCCGCCTCGGGCACGACGTCGTCCCGGTCGAACCGCCCTACGGCCTGCTCGGAACGATCTTCCTGCCCCGGTCGATGGACGGCATCCGCGACTGGGCCGGTCGGGTACCCAACCCGTCCCTGCTCGATCCGCGCACGGCGGCCAATGCCCGCACCGGTCGGCTGCTGCGCCCGTTCCTGCCCGCGGCGCGCGCGGCCGAGCCGCTGGCCCGGCTCAACATCGGCCGGATCTTCCGCCGGGTCGACGTCGTCCTCGCGCCGACGACGGCCACCCCCCCGCCGCGTGTCGGGGAGCTCAACCGGGAGACGAACTGGGCCACCGACCAGGCGATCGTGGCCGCCTGCCCGTTCGCCTGGCCGTGGAACGTGCTGGGCTGGCCGGCCGTCAACGTGCCGGCCGGGCGCACCCCGGCGGGCCTTCCGGTCGGCGCCCAGCTGATGGGGCCGGCGGCCGCGGAGACACTGCTCATCTCGCTGGCCGCGCAGCTCGAGGACGATCAGCGCTGGCAGCTGCACCGCCCGGGTGAGCGCGCCACGCACGCTATGTGAGGCCGCCAGCCTGACCATCCGGTCAGATCGATGTCGCCTTGCTGCCGACTTGCCGGGGGGCATGGCCGAATGCCTGGTCCGGCCGGGACAATGACCCATGCGTACAGCCCGGACGAGCACCGCGAACCTTCGGCTGATCATCGCCGGTGCCGCCGTGCTCCTGGTGACGCTCATCGTCGATCTCGGTCCGGGCGTGGCCCTGACCGGTTATTTCGGCCTGGGCCCGCTCATCCTCGCGGCCGCCTGCTCGCCCTGGATCACCGCGGCGATCGGCGCCGTGACGGTCGCCGTCGGGATCTGCTCGGGCCTGTGGGACGACCGGTTCGGCAGCGGCCAGCACATCGCCGCGGTCGTGCTGGTCCTCATCCAGTCGGTGATCGCCGTCTACATCTGCGTGTACCGGGATCGGCAGCGCTCCAAGCTGCACCGCGTCCAGGCGGTCGCCGAGGTGGCGCAGCGGGCGCTGCTGCCCGCCGTGCCGAACCGGCTGGACGGCGCCGGGTTCGCCGCCCGGTACCTGTCCGCCGCCGAGGAGGCCTCGGTCGGCGGCGACCTCTACGAGGTGGTGCCGACCGCCAGCAGCATCCGGGTGATCATCGGCGATGTGCGGGGCAAGGGGCTGCCGGCCGTGCGGCTCGCCTCGGTCGTCCTCGGCGCCTTCCGGGAGGCCGCCGTGACCTGGCTGGACCCGGAGCAGGTCGCCGCGGCCTGCGCCCGGGCGGTGCTGCGCGAGGCCGGTCCCGAGGACTTCGTGACCGCGCTCGTCCTGGACATCCACCCCGACGGCCGGCTCGGCATGTGCTCCGCGGGGCATCATCCGCCGCGGCTGGTGTCGCCGGACAGTGCGCGCACGGTCCAGCTGCGTTCCCCCAGCCCGCCGCTCGGCCTGGCCGAACGGTTCACCACGACGACGGACCACTGGGCGGTCGGCGACCGGCTGCTGCTGTTCACCGACGGTCTCATCGAGGCCCGCGACCGGCAGGGTAGCTTCTTCCCACTCGACGAGCGCCTGGACCTGCTGCGCGGCGGTGGCCAGGAGGAGGCCCTCGATCGGCTGACCGCGGCGCTCGGCACGCATGCCGGCGGCGCGCTGCACGACGACCTCGCGGTGCTGCTCGCCGAGCGCCGCACCCCGTCCGCCCCACCGGTCCCCGCGCCACCCGTCGCCCGGGTCGCCGTCGACTGAGCGGGGCTAGTCGACTGAGCGGGGCTAGCGCCGGTAGGAGAACGGGCCGGGCAGGTCGACGCTGGACAGCCCGCGCCGCCGCCGGTCGCGCGACCACACCCGCCAGGAGACACGCCCGAGCTTCAGGGTGACGGACGACACCCCCTGCTCGCTGATGTTCAGGTGAAACGGTCCATATCGCGGGCGGCGGGTATAGCGCAGGCCCATGACAAACCTCCACATGGGGGCGGGTGCCGGCGGGTGACAATTCCGTTGTCTCCCGCTTTCCGGTTTTCACACCTCCATCCGGAATCGGCGTCGTTCCGGGTGTGGACAAGACGGCGAGCATCGCCCCGATCGACTACGGTCGCCCCATGCGGACCGGTGCCGACCTTTCCGCCCGGGCACGGGCAGAACCGGAGCGCGCCGGATATCCGATTCCGCTGTGGGCGGCGCACCCGCCGGCTGGCCACGATGACCACCACGCCACGGTGCGGCTGCTCGTCGTTCTGATCGTGCTGCTCAGCGCGGTGGCCGCGTTCGCCGTCGGCGGCCTGGTCGCCGTATCCGGCTCCCACTCGGGCGAGGCGGTGGGGACCGGCTCGCGCCCCGACCCGGCCGCCACTGCCGCCGCCGTCGCCCTGGGCCGGCTGGGCGTCGCGGCCGGCACCGGAACGGGTGCTCAGACCGACGCCGGCACAGGTACGGTCAAACAGCCAGGCCCCGCGCCCACGGATCCCCCTCCCGCCACGGCCGGTGGGGCCGGTGCCGGTACTACCGCGCCGGCCGTGCCCCTGCGCACCTGTGCCGCCGCGCCCACCGAGGCGACCGGCGGCTCGGGACTACCGATCCCCGTCTTCCCCCTGTGCTGACCACCCTCTCAAGCTGACGCGTTCCCGCGGGAACGCGCGGGACTCGGCTGTCCCAGCCGTTGCGGCGTTCAGGCGTCGAGGCGGGGCTGCCAGTCGGGGGCTCGTCCGCTGAGCGCGATCAGCCGCGTCCAGTCGTCGGCGTCGTCGCGGACGGTGACGGGGTCGGCGAAGATGCCGACGACGCGCCAGGCGTCGATCTGCGCGCTCAGCGCGTCGTACACCCAGCGCACGAGCTCCCGGTTGTTGCCGACGGTGCGCGCGGAGGTGGTGTCGCCGGGCAGTCGGCCGGCCGCGTCGATCGCCCGGGCCAGGTCCCAGCCGTGCAGCAGCAGATCGGCGGTGAGCTGGAAGGCGTACTCGCCGGCCGGCGTCGGCCCGAACGAGAGCATCGGCGTGGTCGACCAGATCGCCGGCCGGTTCCAGGCGTCCCGGGACCGGCGGGCGGTGGCGGTCCAGCGCGTGACCGGATCGACGCCGAGCTGGTCACCATCGAACCGGGGGCCGATGTCGTCGCGGGTGAGCCCGGCCAGCAGCGGCGGGACCCACAGGTGCTCCACGGTGAGGTGATTGACGAGCGCCCGGACATCCCAGTCACGGCACGGCGTCGGGGCCTCCCAGGCACCGGGCGGCACCGCGCGTACCTGGGTGTCGAACACGTCCATGGCCCAGTCCAGCGAGCTACGACGTTCCGTAACGGTCAGCGTGCACACCATCGTGGTGCTCCTTCCGCCGGTCGTCCGGCCCGCCCAGGGACCTACCCGGTCCGGCGGGGCGCCCAACCGGTTCCGCCTGGCCGGCGCGGATCCCCCGCAGCAGCAGGTCGACCAGTGGCGTGACCTGCTCGACCAGGTCCGCAGGCGCGCGCTCGTCGGGCGCCGGCATCGTCAGCGCCTGCATGAGCAGGCCGCCGAACAGGCCCTCGAGCAGCGCCCGGCTGTGGGAGTCCCGGGACACCTCGCCGCGCCGGACGGCCCGGTCGATCACCCGCCGGGCGGCCTCGCTGTGCCGCACGATCACCCGGTCGTTGAAGCCGCGCAGGTCGAAGGCCTCGACCGCGGCGTCGACGGCGATCCGTACGGTGACCCAACCGACCGGATCGAGCAGGTGGGCCAGCAGATGCGACGCCAGCGCGCGCATGTCGCCGTCGAGCGATCCCGTGTCGTGATCGAGCACGAGCGGGCGGCTGTAGGCCTCGATCGCGTCCGCCAGCAGCCGTTCCTTGCTCGGCCACCGCAGGTAGAGCGACGACTTCCCGACCCCGGCGCGGCCTGCGACGGCATGCATCGTGAATCCCGCCCAGCCGGACCGGGCGTACTCGGCGAGCGCCGCGTCGAGGACCCGCGCGCGCACCCCCGGATCGCGCGGCCGCCCGCGCATCGCCTGCCCTACCGCCGCCTGCCCCGCCCTCGGTTCCGCCATTGGTCTCCTGTCGTCGTGACCCAGGATTTATAGACGAAGCAGGTGTCCCGCGGCGACCACTACAGGTCCTCGCTCCACCGCACATCGGCCGCACATCGGCCGCCTGCCATCATCTCCCCTCATGGATGGTCGTCGACTGCCGCGGACGCTCGTGGTGGCGGACAAGTTCCCTCCGGTACTCGGCGGGATCCAGACGTTCGCCTGTCATCTCACCGCGGGACTGCCCGCCGACCGGGTGATCGTCGTGGCGCCGACGGCGGAGGGTGCCGAGGAGTTCGACCGGACGCTGCCCTTCGAGGTGGTCCGGGCGGGCGAGCGGGTACTGACCTCGCCGCGGTCGCGGCACCTGCTGCGCTCCCTGGTCCGCACCGAGGGCTGCGAGGCGGCCTGGTTCCCGACCGCCGCCCCCTACGGCCTGCTCGCCCCGTTGCTGCGGGAGGCGGGCGTGCGCCGGGTGATCGCGTCCAGCCACGGGCACGAGGTGGCCTGGTCACGCCTGCCGGTCGGCTGGTCGCTGGTGCGCACCGTCGCCGGCCGGGCGGACGTGCTCACGTACCTGACGTCCTTCACCCGGCGCCGGCTGGCCGCCGTCGCCCCGGCCGGCACCACCCTCGCGCGACTCACCGGCGGGGTCGACGTCCACCGGTTCCGCCCGGGTGCCGGCGGCGAGGACGTGCGGCGCTCGCTGGGCTGGTCCGACCGTCCGGTGGTGATCTGCGTGGCCAGGATGGTGCCGCGCAAGGGTCAGGACGCCCTGATCCGCGGCTGGCCGACGGTGCTGCGCCGCCATCCGGGCGCCCGGCTGCTGCTGGTCGGCAAGGGGCCCGACGAGGAGCGGCTGCGCCGGCTGGCGCGCCGCGCCGGGGTCGTGGACGACGTGCACTTCGCGGGGGCCGTGCCCGACGAGGAGCTGCCCGCCCACCTCGACGCGGCCAACATCTTCGCGATGCCGTCGCGTACCCGGTGGCTGGGCCTGGATCTGGAAGGACTCGGCCTGTCGTCGCTGGAGGGGGCGGCGAGCGGCCTGCCGGTGATCACCGGCGCGCAGGGCGGCGCTCCCGACGTCGTTCTGCCCGACCGCACCGGTACCGTCGTCGACGGCCGGGACGGCGACGCGGTGACCCGCGCGGTCGTCGAACTGCTCGACGATCCCGACCGGGCCGCGCGGATGGGCCTGGCGGGTCGGGAGTGGATGCGCACGACATGGAGCTGGGGCGGGTTGAGCGGACGCCTGGCCAGGCTGCTCGCCGACGACCCGGCGGACGGTCAGGAGGACGGCCTGCAGACCGCAGAACGTCCCCGTACGCCGTCGCTGACGAGGCAGGGCAGCTGAGGGTGGATCCAGCGGTCACGACGAGTCGGGGCCGGTGGTGGTTCGTCCGCCCACTGCTGGCATGCGCGATGCCGGGGGTGGCGGCGGTATGGCTGGCGCGGTCGTGGTCGACGGTGCGTGGCGGTGTCGTGGCGCTGGCCGGCGCCCACCCGCTGTGGCTGGTCGGCGCGCTCGCCGTCGCCCAGCTCGGCTGGTTCGCCGGCGCCGCCTGCCAGCAGGGCACCGTGTCGCGCCCGCTGCCCGTGCGCCGGCTGCTGGCCGCGCAGGTGGCGGGCAGCGTGGCCAACCACGTGCTGCCCGCCGGCGTCGGGGTCGGCGCGGTGAAGCTGCGGTTCCTGCACCGGCACGGCTTCTCGTTGCGCGAGTCGCTGGCCGCGGTGGGCCTCGACACCGCCGCCGGGCTGACGACCCACCTGGCCGTGCTGGTCCTGCTCCTGGCGGGCGGGTTCCTGCCCGGCGGCACCGATCGGCTGACCGACCGGGCGCCGGCGGCGAGCGGCCTCGCGATGCTCACCTCGGGCGGGGTGGCCCTCGCCGCGGTGGCGGCCGCGGCACTGATCGCCGCGGCGGTGCCGGCGGCCCGACGGTGGGCGGGCCGGGAGCGGGCGCGGGTCGGGGCGCACGTGCGCTCACTGGGGGCCACGATGCGCTCCCCGGGCCGGGCGGCGCTGCTGTGGGGTGGCTCGGCGGCGATTCCGGCGGTGCACGCGGCGACCCTGTGGGCCGTCGTCCACGCGCTGTACCTGCCGCTCGGCGTGGGCGCGGTGTTCACCCTGTACTTCGCCGCCAGCGCCGTGTCGGCCCTGGTACCCTCCCCCGGCGGTTTCGGCTCGCTGGACGCCGCCCTCACCGCGGCGATCATGACGGCCGGGCAGTCCGCCGCCGTCGCTCTCGCCGCGGTGCTCGGCTACCGCCTCGTCACCGTCTGGCTGCCGATGGCGCCCTCGGCCTGCGTGCTGGCCGTCATGGTCCGCCGCGGCCATCTGTGACCGGCGACGGCGTCTCGTCCGCTGCGGCCGGATCCGGGGAGACCGCCGCCGGCGCCGGCGCCGGCGCGGGAACGGGGGCGGCGGCCTGCGGGGTCTCGGCGAAGGCGGCGCCCGTCTCCCGCAGCGGCACCTCGGTGATCAGCGCGGACAGCACGATGGCGAAGACGACCACGGCGGCGGCGGCCAGGAACGCGATCGAGATCGCGTCGGTGAAGCCGACCCGGAACGGGTGGCTCAGGACCGGGTCGAGGTGGCTGAGGAACGACGGGTCGTTGAGCGAGCCGGAACCACCGCTCGAGGCGGCTCCGAGCTCGCGGACCTGGTCCGGGTGGGCGCTCGCGGCGGCCTGGAACGCCTCGGTGTCGCGCGCGTCGGCATAGGCCGCGGTGATCTTCGAGGGCACGACCGCGTAGACGATCGACAGCATGACCGCGACGCCGAGCGTACCGCCCATCTGGCGGAAGAAGGTCGTCGACGAGGTCGCCACCCCGATGTCGCGAGGCGGCACGGCGTTCTGCATCGCCAGCACGATCGTCTGCATGTTCAGGCCGAGTCCGGCGCCCACGACGAACATCGCCAGGTCGACGAGGACCAGGCTGGTGTCGGCCGACAGCAGCGCCAGCAGCACGAGACCGATGACGAGCAGCACCGAGCCGACCACCGGGAAGATCTTGTACCGGCCGGTGCGGGAGGTGACCTGGCCGGCGATCATCGAGAAGGACATGATCCCGATCACCAGCGGCAGGCTGAGCAGCCCGGCCCTGGTCGGCGAGTTCCCCTTGACCAGCTGGAGGTACAGCGGGATCAGGGTGATCCCGCCGAACATGCCGATCCCGAGGATCGCCGACTGCGCCGAGCCGAGGCTGAAGACCCGGATGCCGAACAGCCGCGGCGGCAGCAGCGCCTCGTCTCCGACTCGGCGCTCGGCGAGCACGAACGTGATCGCGCCCAGCGTCCCGACGGCGTAGCAGACGATCGAGGAGACCGATCCCCAGCCCCACTCCCGACCCTGCTCGGCCACGATCAGCAGCGGTACCAGAGCGGCGACCAGGGCGATGGCGCCGAAGAGGTCGATGCTGTGCTCGCGGCGCTCGTGGTCGACGTGCAGCACGCGGGCGACGACGATCAGCGCGAGGATGCCGATCGGGACGTTGATCAGGAAGATCCAGCGCCAGCCGTCCATGCCCAGCAGGGTCTCCTGCCCGGCCAGCGCGCCGCCGACCACCGGCCCGAGCACGCTGGAGGTGCCGAACACCGCCATGAAGTAGCCCTGGTACTTGGCTCGTTCCCGCGGCGGGATGATGTCCCCGATGATCGCCAGAGCGAGGGAGAACAGGCCGCCCGCACCGATCCCCTGCAGCGCCCGGAATCCGGCGAGCATGTACATCGACGTCGCGAGCGTGCACAGCGCCGAACCGACGATGAACACGGCGATCGCGAACAGGAAGAACGGTTTTCGCCCGTACAGGTCGGACAGCTTGCCGTACAGCGGGGTGGCGATCGTCGACGTGATCAGGAACGCGGTGGTGACCCACGCCTGCGCGGTCAGCCCGTTGAGGCTCTCCCCGATCCGGTAGATCGCCGTCGAGACGACCGTCTGATCCAGCGCCGCGAGGAACATCCCGAGGAGCAGACCGGACAGGATGACGAGGATCTGGCGGTGGGTGTAGCCGACTGGCGGATGTCCGGTGGTGGAGCTCATCGTGCGATCCCCTCTCTGCCCACCCGGGAGAGATCTGGCTCACACCGTACTGGGCCGGTACAGCCGGGCATAGGCACCTCCGTCGGCGAGCAGGTCGTGATGGGTACCGTCCTCGACGACGCGGCCGCGGTCGAGGACGTAGATCCGGTCGGCGTCGATCACCGTCGACAGGCGATGGGCGATCACCAGGCAGGTCCGGCCGACGGCGAGCCGGTCGAGCGCCGCCCGCACGGCCGCCTCGGAGACCGTGTCCAGCGCGGACGTCGCCTCGTCGAGCACGAGCACCCGCGGCGACTGCAGCAGGACGCGGGCGATGGCGAGGCGCTGCCGCTCGCCGCCGGAGAGCCGGTAGCCCCGCGCACCGACTCGCGTGGCCAGCCCCTCGGGCAGCCGGTCGAGCAGGTCGGAGAGGTGTGCGGCGTCAAGCGCGGCGCGCAGCTCGTCGTCGGTGGCGTCGAGCCGACCGTAGCGCAGGTTCGCGGCGATCGTGTCGTGGAACAGGTGCGGGTCCTGCGGGACCACGCCGACATCCGTGTGCAGGCGGGACGGTGGGATCTCGTCGAGTGGGACGCCGTCGAGCAGGACGCGGCCACGCTGCGGCCGGTGCACGCCGCTGGCCAGGTAGGCGATCGTCGTCTTGCCGGCGCCGCTGGAGCCGACCACGGCCGTCGTCGTGCCGGCGGCGACCCGCAGGCTCACCCCGTGCAGGTCCCAGCCGGGATCGCCCGCTCCCCCCGGCGCGGCCGGGTCGTAGGCGAACCAGACGTCCTCCAGCGTCAGGTCCACGCCGGGCCCACCCACCGGCCGGACCGGTGCGGCCGGTGCGGCCGGTGCGGCCGGCGGGCGGGGACGGGCCAGCGCGGGGCCGTCGAACCTCGCCCGCACCTCGTCGGGCGGCACGTCGAGCAGGGCGAAGATCCGCCGGAAGGAGGCGCCGGCACCGGACAGCTCGGTGCGCAGGTCGACCGCGGACGACAGCGGCCCGAACGACACCAGCAGCGCCCCGCCGAGCGCGGCCACCGTGCCGAGCGTCGTGCGCTCGGACGAGACGAGCCAGGCGCCGAGCGCCACCACCACCGTCAGTGTCACCACGACGCCGAGGTTGACCAGGAACCGCACGCGGGAGGTGAGCCGAGCCTGTTCCCGGGCCGCCGCAAGCAGTTCGGCGCCGCCCTCGTCGAAGCGGGCCAGTTCGTGGTCGACCCGGTCGAACAGGCGCACGTGCAGCGCCCCGGACACCGAGGAGGTGTCGGCGAGACGCGCCATGAGCTCCCCGTCGAGCTCGCGCTGGTGGCGCGACAGCGCGGCGAGGCGCCGCCGCCCGGAGCGCACGATGACCAGCGTCGCCGGGGCGAACACCAGCACCACCAGACTCAGGCGCCAGTCCAGCACGAACACGACCACCGATCCGACCGCGATGTCGGCCACCCGGCAGATCACCGCCTGCACCGTGGCGGAGATCGCGTTCTGCGCGGCCAGCACGTCGTTCGTCATCACGGTCATGACCTCGCCCTGCTGGCTGCGCGGGAAGAACGCGAACGGCAGCCGCTGCAGGTGGGCGTTGACCGTCTGCCGGATCCGCACCGAGACGACCCCGCCGAGCCGCGCGATAAGCGCCATCCGCAGCGACAGCACCGCCGACTCGAACACCAGCAGCGCGCCCAGCAGCAGGACGGGGACGACCAGGTCCCGTACCCGGCCGGTGGGCAGGGCGTCGTCAACCAGGTGGCGCAGCACGAACGGACCGGCCGCGACCGCCACCGAGCCGATGACCGACAACCCCACCAGAACGCCGATGACCCGCCCCTGATCGGCGAAGAACACCTCGCTGCGGCGCGCCTCGCCGGCTCCGGTCAGCCGGGCGAGCACGCGCGCGTGCAGGCGGGTCATCCCCGACAGGGTGGACGACTGCGGGTCAGTCGCGGACAGCGGTGCGGTCACGGGGAGAGGCTATGCCGCGACGCCGACAGGAACGCGAGCCGGTCCACAGGGCTGGAAACACCGACCCCCAGACAGGGTGGTCACAGCTGGCTACCTAGTGGTAGCGGTCCCGTAACATCCCCGCGGGAGGTTACGGAGAGCATTCATGGGAATGCCCTCCGCGCACACCTGGCGATCCACCCATCCGCCGGGTCCGCAGGCGCGGGCCCGAAAAGGGGGGAAACCCATGAGTTGGTCCCGCACCTCCCGGCGGTGCGCGTCCCGCGCGTTCGTCCTGGCCGCCGCCCTCGCGGCCGCCGTCGCGACGCCCGGAACGTTCGGCATGTCGTCCGCCGCCACGACGACCCCCACCGCCACGGCCAGCCCCACAGGGCTGGAAACACCGACCCCCAGACAGGGTGGTCACAGCTGGCTACCTAG